>DATBEY010000400.1:0-4569 GCA_036558765.1 Binatia bacterium
TTTTTGGAGCCCATCCCCGATGGCAAGTACCAAGGCTTCACCATCGCTAAATGGCTGCCGGATATGATTTGGGAATATTATAAACTAAGCGGCCGGCACGAGCGCACCGGAAGGCCATTCAAAGATACTCTGGAGAAACTCGGCCTGGAGGAATTCTCGGAGTGGGCGCAGTTAGATTGAAACGTAGGGTGAATTAAGCGAAGCGATACGATCGCGTCCAGTTTCTTAGATGCGAAAAGACTGTGTCACATTCGAGAATGGCCCATAGTTGTCGTCTCGAGCGCCAGCGAGAGATCTGCGTTCTGAGCTGCAGACCAAGAAAGATTTCTCGCCTTGCTCGAAATGACAAAAATTGCGGCACAGCCTCCGATAGGAAGTTGCCGATCACACCATTTTGGCTTCACGGCAGCTCTTCGAGCAGCCGACTTGCTCCTCTGATCGGATTTCTCACCTGCAATTTTTTCTGCACTAGCCAGACCCGCGCCGCCACCGGATGCACGACGGGAACTTCGAGGTCGTTCTCCACCGCCACGATGTCCTTCACTTGCCAAGCGCCCGAGCCGAGCAAGTAGATCCCTTGGGCATTGGGAAATTTATTGAACGCTGTTTTCAGGTGCTGATAAATCGTATCGGTTGAAATCTTATCCGCTTCGTAAGGCGTTGTGTTCATGCCTTCCATGCCGAGTACTTCGAAACCAGCATCACTAAAATAACGCGCGAACAGATCGTTGAGTTTTTGGTCGTTGAAGTAAGTACAGCCCACAAACCTTTTGATACCGAGCGCGCGCAGCGCTTCGGCCTGAGAAATCCCCGAAGTGAAGATCGGGATCTTGTATTTCTCTTCCCAGCCGGCGACGATTTCCTGCTCGGCTTTGTGTCCGCGCACCATGAACGGCGGTCCGCCTTCGGGATGGATCAGATCGACGCCGATTTCGGCAAGCGCAGCGACTTTGGTGTGATAGGTTTCGAGCGCGCTGAGATAACCGCGTTCGGAATGTTCTTTGATACCGGCGTACATCGGAATGCAGCCGATGCCGTCCGGCAGAAGCCGAATGAATTCCACCAGCGATCCCGAACCATAAGTGGGTTTCACTACCCCAACTGTTCCACGCCAGGTTCCTGAAGACATCATCGCCTCCTATCGTTTTGTTGCCTGTCGCCTTGTTGGCATCCCTCTGCTTCTATTTCCGACGCGTACTTACTCTTCGTTACTTTGCTTTACACTTGCGTGAGTCCTTCGAGAGCCTGTTCTTGAGTAATCTCGACGGGACCTCTCCTGTCTTCGTCCTGTTGCAGACCCCTGAGCGGTGCTATAGCTCTGATGCCTTGGAGCTTCTACACTAAACCTATGGCACACAGAATCCTCGTCGTCGACAATGAAGTCCGTTATCGTGAGCTCATCACTCACCTGCTCTGTGAGGCCAATTACGAAGTCGACGAGGCAGACGACGGCACCAGTGCGCTTCAATTACTTAAGGAGAAAAATTATGACCTAATGATTTGCGATGTGGTGATGCCGCGTCTCAATGCCTTCGATATCCTCGAGTATATCAAGACTCATTCGCTATCGACTTTGGTCATCTTGATTACTGGGCATCCTTACTTGCTCGCCGATAAAGGGCTCGGTCATCTGACCTCCTTTACCAAGCCCTTCAATATGTACGACCTATTACACAAAGTTAACGAGATGTTAGGAAAGTGATTGCCGGTAAACCTGCATTAGCCGTCAACCTTCAAGGGCACCAAGCAGTTGGAATTCGTACGCACCAACGGAACTAAAGCCGTGCGAAGAAATAACCCTTACTTTTAGATAGCGCGCCTTCACCGGTGGAAACTTGAACTCTTGATATGGGTCTTTGAAGAACCGGACGTTCTCTGTCTGGAATTTGCCGATCGACTCGAATTTTCCGGTAGGAGAATCATTCCCCGCCAGCAGCTCGAATTCCTTTAAATTCCAGCTCTCGCTACCGAGGATCAGTACCTTGAATGTATCGAACCGCGCCGGTTTGTCGTCTTTGAAACCGTAAACCGCCCAGCTACCGACAACCCCGATATCGATGTACTGCCAATTTTTCTCATCACCGTCGATAGTCGAGACCCACTGATCATTGGTACCAACGATGACGTGACCGCCGTTTTCGGCAGACAACAGATTCGTCGCCGACGTTGGGACTTGTGCCGAACGCGCTGGCTTGGCTAGGGCACCGGCCTCGTTTTGCCCAACCGGCAGACGCTCTGGCTGAGCCGCTTCGGATGATTCCGGCTGTGCCTGGTTTTGACTGTGCGGAGGCGGTTTTCTTTTCGTAAAAAATCCGGCTTGCTGAAACAGAAGGATAAAGCCGACAGCGGCTACCCCCACGACCGCGAAAACGCCGGGGGTCTTTTTCCACCAGAGCTCTGAACGTCCTTCGCTATCGAGCGCGATCTGCCTTTTTGGTGCCGGCGCGGTCCCAGCGATCATGCTCGCAACGCTCTTTTGTAACTGATCGAACTCACGATGCGAAACTTCGCCTTCCCAATCCGAGAGATCTGCCGCTTCGATTCTCTTGAACTCGAGGGGAATCGGCGCGTGATCGATCATTACAGGAACGAGGATACCGCGCTCCGCACCCTCCGCGGCTTCCGTTTTAACCCAGCGTGACGACACCGAATGCGTCGACCAAAGAACGATGACACAACGAGCCGAGTTCAATGCGCTCTCGATCGTATCGTCGAAAGACTGCCCCGGTGGAATCTGTCGATCCCACCACACAGACCAGCCTTTGCGGGAAAATGCATTGGCGAGCAGCTCAGCTTTATCTTTGTCCGCTCGCGCATAGCTGATGAAAATGTCACTCATGCGGCTATGATGATTCCATGCGGTAAAGAATTCAATCCGAACTGCGAGACAGATTTAAGGTCGGCAAATTTAAATTCCCGATGAGGCGGGGTAGGTCCGCAGCGGTTTTGACAAAAATAAGGGTTGCTTGTTGTTTCCAAGTATCAGGTACGGCATGCCGATTGCTCGGTTGGTCGGGTATGTTACAAGCAAGGAGAAGACTTATGAATACTGACATTGCAGCGCAAAGGATCGGCGCCGGAGCAGCCGCAGGATTGGTTGGAACGGCACTTATCCAGGGGTTAATGAGCGCCAGCCAGAAATGGGCACCACAAAGCTTGCCGCCGATCAAACAAGATCCGGGCGAGTTCATGGTCGAAAAAATCGAGCAGCAGTTACCGGCCAATCTGCACGAGAAAATTCCCGAGCGACTGGAAAAAGCCGCAGCTAAAACGCTCGCATTTGGCTATGGCACGACCTTCGGCGCTTTGTACGCCACATCCCGTCCGGAGACCAAGAGCTTATTACTGGAAGGCAGCGCCTTGGGTTTGGCCGCCTGGGCTGTGGGCTATCTCGGCTGGCTGCCGGCAAGCGGCCTGATGCCGGCAGTGACGAAGCAAGAGCCGCAGCAAATCGCCGGGCCCGTCGTCAGTCACATCCTGTTTGGCGTTGTGACCGTCGGACTCTACCGTCTCCTGCGGCGAATCTCATACGACCGGTAACATATTTTTTGTCGTGCGCTTTGTCAGACGACCCAAATTCATCTGAGGTGAAAAATGAAACAAGCCAATCTACCGCTGCCGGAATTAGCAATGATCGCGGCAACCCGTGCAATGTTAGGTGCGGGATTGGGACTCTTGCTCGCCGACAAGTTTCCTCAAACGACCCGGAAACAGCTCGGCTGGACTTTGTTTTTGGTCGGAGCGCTCAGCACGATCCCCTTGGGCTTCGACGTATGCAGACGGGTTCAGCAGGGAGTCCATCCCGCCGCATAGCGGGCAAGCCACGCCTTGCCCGCTGAACAACGTTGACTGAGCGCAGTGGTTTAACATTTCGAAACGGCGCCCTCTTCTTCCCGTTGCCTCTAGGCCCTCGCGTATTCTATTATTCGCACAACGTTATCTATGCAAAAACGCGTCGGCTATTTGCTCGTATCCTTGCTTCTTCTGAGTCATCGGCTGGCCAGCGCTCAGTCGCCAGCTTACGAGCCGCAATCGAATCCTTCAGATGCTTTCACTGGGCCTCATTTCAACCCTTTCCTCTACATCATCGCAATCGCGATTGCTGCTGTCATTGGATTCGTGCTCTATAAGCTTTATTCGTCGAGGAACAAAGAAACCCCTCATTATCTCGAGAACCAACCCGAAATAGAACCTGTTCAAGGGCCGAGCAGCGTGCCGGGACCTGCCGCCGCGACCGGGAGCATCTTTATCTCATATCGACGCGACGACAGTGCGGATATCACCGGCAGAATATACGACCGCCTGGTTCAGCATTTTTCGAGAGACACCGTCTTTAAAGATGTGGACTCGATTCCACTCGGGATCGATTTTCGGCAGCACCTCGAAAGCGCGTTGAGTCAATGCCGGGTGTTACTCGCGGTCATGGGCGAACGGTGGAGCGGTCCGGACTCGGCAACGGGAAAGCAGAGGATTGACGATCCGTACGATCATGTGAGGCTCGAACTCGAGCTGGCGCTGGCGCGAAACATTCCCGTAATTCCAGTGCTGGTGCGTAATTTTTCAATTCCT
>DATBEY010000401.1:0-4304 GCA_036558765.1 Binatia bacterium
CCGGCGAGCCTGAGCAGCATGCCGTCATCGATGCCGGCAGGAATTTGCATCTTGATCTGGTGCGGCAGAAGTTCGTAGCCGCTTCCTTTACAAGTTGCGCAAGGCGATTCAATGAACCTCCCGGTGCCGAGACAGCGCGCGCACGAAGCGATTCTCACCAGCTTCATGCCTTTTTCACTTTTGATCTGCTGCTTCTGCCCGCTGCCTTCACATTCGGTGCAGTTGATCGCTTGCGTACCCGGTTTGGCGCCGCTGCCGCCGCACGTTTTGCAGCGATCCGAGCGCGTGATCTCAATCATGCGCTCGCCGCCCCTCGCTGCTTCGTCGAGGGTGAGCTTAAGATCGTAGCGGAGATCGGCGCCGCGCGGTTTTATCGGGCCGCGGTGCGCGCGTCGGCCGAACAGATCGCCGAAAATGCCGCCCAGATCGGCGAAGCGACCGCCGAAAAAATCCCCGAACTCGAAATCGCGAAACAGATCTTCCGTCGACCAGCGTTCGCTCACGCCGGCGTGGCCACCGGCATCGTATTGGCTGCGTTTGGCGGGATCACAAAGCACCGCGTAAGCTTCGGCGATCTCTTTAAACCGCTCGGTGGCATCGGAATCAGGATTTCGATCGGGATGATATTTCATCGCCAGCTGGCGGTAGGCTTGTTTGATTCGCTCCTGCGTGGCATTGCGATCGACACCGAGCACTTCGTAGTAATCACGTTTTTGTTGATCGGCCGCGGTCATGGAATTTTTGTTGATGAGCTTGCCTCTCAGATTTTCGTCAGTTCGTCCTGCTCGAAAAGTGGGAGATCACAGAGTCCATTGGCGGTGTGCATCTTTATGCCATGGCGCCGGTCAGTCACTTCTCCGATGACAGTTGCGGGAATCGCGGCTTGACCCAGTCGCGCTAAGACAAGATCAGCCCCGGCGGGCGGCACGACAATGAGCAGCGCGCCCGAAGCGATCAATCCCAAAGGATCGAGATGGTAGTGATTGCAGAGCGCCTGAGTCTCAGGAAAAACCGGAATGGCCTCGGTGCGGACGCGCAGTCCAACCTCGGCCGCCCAGGCCAGTTCATGCAGGGCCGTGGCGACGCCGCCCTCGGTTGGATCGTGCATAGCGTGAACCGAAGCACACTCGGTTGCGATCATCGCGTCTTGCAGGACGCTGATACCCGGGGAATGGATGAACTGGCGGCATTTTTTTAAAGTTTTTTGATCCAGCACATCGAATAAATCAGTTTCATGTTCGCGGGCGATGACTGCGGTTCCTTCAATCGCGAGTCCTTTGGTCAAAATGATCAGATCGCCTGGTGTCGCACCGTCGGCACGTACCAATTGGTTTCTGTAGCTTTCGCCGAGCATTTGTCCCACGACAATCGGCCGGCTGAGGCCGGCGGTAACTTCGGTGTGACCGCCGATCAAGGTGACGCCGATGGCGCGGCATGCTTCGAGTGTGTCGTGAAAAATTTTTTCGACCACTGCTTCGGTGGTCAGATCTTCGGGCAGAAGCAAGGTAGCGAGATACCAGAGCGGCCGCGCTCCCTTAGTCGCGATATCGTTGGCGTTGATATGAACAGCGTACCAACCGATCTGATCGACGGCGAAGGTGATCGGGTCGGTCTTGGCGATTAGGCAGCGCGATCCGCCGATATCGATCACCGCAGCGTCCTCGCCTATGCCGGGACCGATGATCACTCGCGGGTCACGAATCTGGTTTTTTCTAAGTAGGCGCTCGAGCGTAGCAATGGGCAGCTTGCCAACCGGGAATCGAGCTTGAATTGAACGATCCATAACAGCGAGCTCGTGTTGGCATGGATGTTCCGGCTATGCCAGAAAGCGGCGCCGACCTTTTGCGTCAGGCCACAACTCTTGCAGGGCTTTGGGCAGCATGTTCTTGACGTCTTCAATCTCGCCCTTGCTGGTGTGGCGCGCCATCACTTTGAATACCGCCCGAACGATGCTTTCCGGCCTGACCGTCACGTCGTCTTTAAACGCGTCCTTGACGTGCGCGAGGAAATCCTCTTTGTGGCGCTCCTTGTGGGGCTTTCCCTTGAGCGTCCAGCCCTCGTAATAAAAACCGCGCACCAGCATCGGCAGCTGCGCGCCAAGCTGCACGGCTTCTTCCACGGTTAGCCGGTCGCGCAATGCGTGCAGCACCGTACGCAAAGCCAGATAGGCTTTGTGCGGGTGATTTTCCCAATCCAATTCGCTCATCAAATCGTTGAGCCAGATCTGGGTTTTCTGTAGCGTCCCGTCAAACAAGTCGTGCGCCGTGTCTCGCTGCGGCTTGCGTATTAATCGATAACTTCGCGTCGGTCCTGTTTTCATAACGATGCCTCCTTCGGAAAAGGTCTGCATTTATGCAAACGGAGCAATTCCAGTGCCCGCAGCAGTCTCAATGCTTTATGAGGTAATTGGCGCAGTTTGATCGAGCGAGCGTGAGCTCGTCTACGGAAAATATCAATTGTGAAAAAATTCAAGCGTTCGTTTCGCACTGGTGGAAAACGATCCGTCGTAAGATTGGTAAAATGACGATTTGTAAGTCTCCATTCCTGGCTTATTTCTTGCGCATTAAAGCTTTTTAGAACCGAACCTTGCTGAGGTACGCTATGGATGATCGCAAGAGCGGCACAGAATCTAACATTGCAGAACTTCTGGCGCGGGCGCAGAAACCGGCCGAGGACGCATTGCGATTGCATCCGCTCTATCACGGAAAGCTAGAAGTCACGCCAAAGTGCCCGATCAATTCTTATGAGGATTTTTCAGTTTGGTACTCGCCGGGAGTAGCAGCGCCCTGCCGCGATATCGCGGCACATCCCGAGCAAGTGTTCGCACATACCAACAAAGCTAATTTCATCGCCGTGATTTCCGATGGCACACGTGTGCTTGGTCTAGGCGATATCGGGCCGCACGCTGCCCTGCCGGTCATGGAAGGCAAGGCGATCCTGTTTAAATATCTGGGCGGCGTCGATGCCTTTCCTATTTGCCTTGCGACTAAAGATCCAGACGAACTGATTCAAGCCTGCAAGTGGTTGGAGCCGTCGTTCGGCGGCATCAATCTCGAAGACATCGCCAAACCGAAGTGTTTTTACATTCTCCAACGCCTGCGCAACGAGATGAAGATTCCCGTTTGGCACGATGATCAACAGGGTACAGCAGCCGTGACCCTGGCAGGCCTGCTGAATGCTCTTCGGATCGTCGGCAAAAAGAAAGAAACCGCCCGGCTCGCTCTCATCGGAGCGGGTGCAGCGAACGTTGCTGTCGTGCGGATTCTCATCACCGCAGGATTTCCGCCGGACCAAATCATCATGGTGGATAGCCGCGGTATTTTGCACCGCGGACGCGATGATCTGAAAACTCCCGAAAACGAATTCAAATGGAGATTATGCCAAGAGACCAACGGCGAGCAGCGCAGCGGCGGCATTGCCGATGCTTTGCGCGGAGCTGATGCGTGTGTGGCGCTTGCGAGGTCGGGCCCCGGGGTAATCAAACCGGAATGGATTGCCGCCATGGCCAAAGATGCGATCGTTTTTGCCTGCGCCAATCCGGTACCGGAAATCTGGCCGTGGGAAGCCAAACAGGCGGGGGCGCGCATCGCCGCCTCGGGTCGATCCGATTTTCCCAATCAAGTGAACAATTCATTAGGGTTCCCGGCGATCTTTCGCGGCGTGATCGATGTCGCCGCTAGCACGATTACTGACGAAATGTGTATCGCCGATGCCGAGGAGTTGGCGCGCTGCGCCGAAATCAAAGGGCTTTCGGAAGAGCATATTTTGCCGACCATGGATGAGTGGGAAATCTATCCGCGCCAGGCTGCGGCCGTGGCCCTCAAAGCGATGGAGCAGGGCGTGGCAAAACCACTGTCCACGAAGGCGGCGCTTATAGAAAATGCCACGCGCATTATTCGCCGCGCGCAAGAGCAAACCAAGCTGCTCATGAGAGAAGGAATTATCGCGCCGGCGATGTGAGTTCAGCTGAAAAGCAGGAGTCATGGGATTTGAACCGATCAAGAAGAATCTAAATGCTCTGAAAGTCACGCCCAATCTCGATGATTACGCGCGGACCTGCGCTGAGTTCGCTTGGGAAAAGGCCGAACAAGCAATCACGAGGCTTCCTGGCAATAGCGGATTGAATATCGCCTATGAGTGCGTCGACCGTCATGCGAGTTCAGCACGACGGGATCGGTTGGCATTGCGATGGATTAGCAAGTCGGGGGAAACTCGGGATATCTCCTACGAAGGCTTGCGTCGCCTCACAAACCGCTTCGCCAATGTGCTGCGCAGTCTTGGTATCGGCAAAGGGGATCGCGTTT
>DATBEY010000402.1:0-5609 GCA_036558765.1 Binatia bacterium
TTCCAACGAATCCTGCAGGGTTTCGGTCTTCGCCAGCCAAAAAATGTCTCTTCGATGCCGTTCAATATCTTCGGCGAATCCCTCGTAGAGCGGTTGAATCTTTTCGCGCGCGTCTTTCAAGAGCAGCAGCAGCATCTGCTCTAGCCATTCGCGCTGAAAGAGCTCAAGGCCGCGGGAACGCAAACCCGAGCCCTTGATGCGGAGCCGACCCTGCTCGTCCAAGAGTGCATAATTTTTCATTTTGTAGCTGAACATCGCCGGATAGCGGCCATCAAGCTCCAGATCGATTCCGGCGGGAAGAGTCGCTGCGAGCGCTGCAATCAGTCGCTCTTCGTCGGCTTCAGTTCGGATATTTTCCGGCGCGACAAAATAGATTCCGTCGGTATCGACTTCAATCACTTTGGCGTCGTTCTGTCTAAGCCAGGCGATAGCGGCCTGAATCAGTTCGCGTCCCTTCGCAGTGACATCGTTCGCGGCTGCGAAATCGTTGAAGTGGCCCATCTGGAACCCGAGATACCCGTAAAAAGAGTTTATAAGAATTTTGAAGGTCGACTGCAGCGCATTGAAGTAAACGCGCGTTTCATGGTCAGGGGCGGCGCGCGCCAACTCCTTGGCTTTCACTCGAAAAGTGCGCAGATCTCGGAGCAAGCCGGAGAAAACCCCGAGATCGTCCTTTTTGGGAAGATAGTTATAAACCAGCATGATCGAGGGATAGAGCGAAGTCACATCGCAGTGGAGCACGCGGTGAGCGGTTCCTTGAAATTGCATTTCGGTGAATCCGCCCAGGACCTCGCGACCTTCGTCGGCATAGGGAATTGAACGATGCTGGTACAGGTATTCGCGCACAAAGAGCGTGTCGATTTTCGTCGCGTTCCCGCGCAGCGGGATTTCCTGATAGCTGTACGGAAAAATTTGCGCCTGAACAAAATGACTCGGGGATAAAGTTTGCGAAATCGCCCGGGTCGCACGCACATGGTTAAGCGCGCAGCGTTGAAGTGCGTCGGCATCGTGATCGAAGCACCAGCTGATTCGATCTCGCGGCACCCACGTTGGTTCGCCGGCGATGCCGAAGTGGTGTGCGAGTTCCTCCAGATCGAGACTCGCCAGCTCGCGGGTGGCGATGTCATAGTGTTGCGCGAGAATCCAAGTATCGATCAGATGCCGTCCGAAAACAGAATACTTGCGGTAGGCAATGGTTCGTTCGGCGAGCTGCATGCGCGAAGCATGGCCGCTGAGTCGCGAGCCGTCGCGGCCGAGATCGAGCGCCACTTTATGGCGCCGGGCTCGGGCTTCGAGGTATTCGAGATCAAAGCGCAACAGATGATGGCCCTCAATGACGTCCGGATCGCGCTGCCGGATTTCATCGACAAGCTGACGCAGCATTTCCGCTTCGTCATACTCGTTTGCGGAAATGATGCGCTCCCACCCGGTTGCATCGGACAGCCCGATCGTCACAATCCGATCGCTCGAGCGCGCCGAGTTGGAAAAGCTAAATCCGTCTGCGCAATAAGTCTGGATCGTGAGTTGCAGGCGGCGGAGATCGCCGAATGTCATCTCGAGGAAATGAGTTTTTCCCGACCCTAGCAAGTATTGATGCGAAGGATCGTTCAAGTACCAGTAGGGCGCGTCCGATGAGGAGGGCGTCTTGCCGGTTGCTTTCTGCAAAAACCAGCGTGCTTCGTCCAACTCTTTAAGATTGCGAAAATGCGCCAGCCGATTGAACGCGCCGGCACCCGCGAGAGTCTCGATCTGTGCTTCGCCGCGCCATCCTGCCAAAGCATTGTCTCCAGCCAGCAGCATAAACGGGTGAAACGGCATCGTCTCCGAAAAAATCCTTGCGCCATCGCGGGCAGAGATCTGGATCGCCCCCTGAGCGGTGATTTCAACGGCAACAATTCCGGGAGTGCCATCGTGGCCGAAAAGCACTTCGTTTTTTTGAAAAATTGGCAATAGCGTCGATGCCGAATTCATAATCTGTCGCCTACTATACCAAACCGGACTTCAGAACTCATACTCACTCGCTCATTGCGGTGTTTTGGTGTTCTCCAGATTCGGTTGACACCTATGTCGGCAGATGAATAGTCTGATACATCGGCTCAAAAACCGCGGGTAAAAACTCATTAGGCTGGATGGATTGCGCTATGGTGAACAACCTTTTGCAAGCAGCTCTCGCCCCCACGGGGTCTCTGCGCGTCGGCATCAATTATGGAAACCCCGTGCTGGCGAAGCGCGACTTGGCGACCGGCGAACTCAGTGGAGTCGCGGTGGAGCTGGCGCGCGAGCTCGCTCGCCATCTTGAAATTCCCCTCAGTCTCGTCAGCTTCGAATCAGCGGGCAAAATGTTCGAGGCGGTAAAAAACGATGCCTGGGATGTGGCATTTCTTGCGATCGATCCAGCTCGCGCCGACCAAATCGATTTCACCCCGCCGTATCTGGAAATCGAAGGAACATATTTAGTGCCGGAGAGCTCTCAGTTAGCCTCGATCGAAGAGGTGGACCGCCCGGGAGTACGCATCGGTATCTCGGCCAAAAGCGCGTACGATCTGTTTTTGAGCCGTGTCATCAAAATGGCCGAACTGATCCGCGCTGCAAATCCGGATGCCGCTTTCCAATTGCTGCTCGACGATAAAGTCGATGTGGTAGCCGGGGTACGACAACATCTCGTCGCCAACTCGACCAAACTACCTGGCTCGCGTGTGTTTCCCGGCAGGTTCATGGCGATACAACAAGCGCTCGGGATTCGCAAAGGCCGCCAGGCGACGGAACCTTTGAGCGATTTCATCGAGCAGGCAAAATGTTCCGGGCTGGTGGCGCAAATTATCGAAAAGGCCGGCATTCGCGGCGTTTCGGTAGCGCCGCCCGCAGCGCGGACAGCCCCTAAATAGTCTCCCGTCTTTTGCATACCCCTTGACCGAACCAGGCTGCATTTATAGGCTGCGCGCAGATTGGGCGAGGCCCGTGCGGGCGGTTTGTCTTCTTGAACGAAAGGAGAGGTGCCATGAGAAGGATCGGCTGGGTGGGAGCTTTGACGGGTTACTTAATCCTGCGGGCGGTACTTTCATACGCGGCGTCGGATCTCAAGACCGTAAAGATGGTAATTCCCAGGGGTAGTGCGTTTGTGCTCAGTTACTATGCCGCGCGCGACGCCGGGATTTTTCGAAAGCACGGCATCGAAGTTGAAGTGGACGCCCGTCCATTTGCCGGCTTCATGTCGGCTTTGCCCAGTCGCCAGGTGCTGGTCGGGACTTACGCGGGGCTCAACGCCGTCGAGCAAATGAACGAGGGCAAAGACCTGATCGTCATCGGCGGCGGGTTGACCTCGATGCAGGACGTCTGGGTGAGAAAGGACTCGCCGCTCAAGAAATTCTCCGATCTCAAGGGCAAAAAATTCGGCGTGTGGTCGAGAGGCGCGGGCGCGACCAAGGCGTTGGAAGCGCTGGCGATCGACGGTTTCAAACTCGACCTTAACAAAGATATGCAGACCATCGAGATCGCCGGTCCGGCGCTCATGGCGCTGTTGGACAAGGGCGAGGTCGACGCCATGTTCAATCTGAGCTCGCTTTCCATTGCCGCGGCGTCGCAACCGGATAAATATCGGTTGCTATTCAGTCCCGACGATTATTGGAAGCAAAAGACCGGAGCGCCGCTGGTGTGGTCGGCGCCGACGATCGCCTGGAAGGATTGGATCGATGAGGACCGACAGCGCGCCAAAAATCTCGTCGATGCGCTGCACGAATCGTGGCAGTGGCTGCGCCAGAATTCTGATAAAGCCGTGGAGAAATATGGCAAGCCCGCCGGGGTGCAGAACGCCGCCGAAGCCGCAACTCTCAAGAAAATGCTCCAAGCCGGCGGCATCTTTCTTGATCGATGGGATGCAAAGATCGTCGACGCCCAGTGGCAGTTCCTTGACGTCGCCAAGCAGGCGGGCATCATCAAAGCCGTGCCGCCGAAGAGTAAGTTCGCGTTAGTTTTACCGTAGCGCGACCCTCATGAGTCTGTTTCGGCGCGAAGCGTTGCCCGGATTGTTCTCGGCCGTCGGTCTACTGCTTGTGTGGAAGGCCGTGTCGCTTTTTTTCTTGCCGACATTTCTGCCGTCACCTCTGGAACTCGTCGCGCGCATCGCGTCCCTATTCAGCGCAGCCTCGGCTTACTTGATCCTGGCTAAGACTCTCGAGCGCGTGTTCGTTGGCCTGCTTCTCGCGATGCTGTTTGGATGCGCGCTCGGTCTCATTATGGGGCTGCGCCACTCCGTGGGGAGCTTTTTCGACGGCTGGGTTATGGTCCTGCTCACCTTCCCGTCGATCGCATGGGCGTTTCTCGCAGTCCTTTGGTTTGGTCTCTCCGACATCGCGCCGATCTTCACCATCGTACTGATCGTTTTGCCGTACGTCGCGATGAATATCTGGGAAGGCGCTAAAGCGCTGGACAAGGAGCTCACGGACATGGGCACGGCCTTTGGGGCCAGGCGTTCGCTCCTCCTACGCCAGGTCTTAATTCCACAGCTCATGCCGTATATCTTCGCATCGCTGCGCATCGGCTTCGCGCTGGCGTGGAAGATCGCGCTGGTGAGCGAAGCCTTCGGCGCCAGCCGCGGTGTCGGCAAAGAACTGATGTACTGGTTTCAAAGCACTCGCGTCGACATGATGCTGGCGTGGGGCGCGAGCTTCATGATGCTGATGTTAGCGATCGACGTGCTGATCTTGCGGCCCTGGGAGAAATGGGTGTTTTCCTGGCGGCCCGCGCTGGCAACTTGAGAACCCATGGCGTTGCAAGCGGTAACCATCGAAGGGCTCAGCAAGATATTTCCAACTCCCAGCGGGCTCGGGAAATTTACCGTGATCGAGTCCTTGAGCTTGGAAATTGCGCGCGGCAGCTTCGCCAGCATTGTCGGGCCATCGGGCTGCGGCAAAAGCACGCTGCTCAACATCATCGCCGGGATCGAGCCGAGCGATGGCGGGCGAGTGCAAATCCTTTCGCGGGACGCCGCCAATTCCGCCGCGCGCATCGGCTACGTGTTCCAAAGCCCGCGACTGCTCAACTGGCTCACGGTGGAAGAAAATATTAAGTTTGCCCTCGATGCGCAAAAGATCGAGCGGAGCGAGTGGAACGCGCGCGTTCGGAACTACCTAGATATGGTCGGTCTCGGCGGGCAGGAATGCAATTTTCCCCTCAATTTATCCGGCGGCATGCAGCAGCGAGTGGCGATCGCGCGCGCTCTCGCGATCGAGCCGGACATTCTTTTGATGGACGAGCCGTTCAGCCATCTCGACGAAATTACTGCGCGCCGCATGCGTGTCGACCTGATGCGGATTTTGGAGCGCGCCCGACCGACGATTCTGTTCGTCACCCATTCGCTGCGTGAGGCGGTGTTTCTGTCGGAGGACGTTTACATGATGAGCGTCAAGCCGGCGCGGATTTTCAAGCACCTGCGGGTGGACATCCCGCGCCCGCGCGAGCCCGAGGACCCGCGCCTGTTCGACCTCGAAAAGGACCTGGTCAAGGAATTTTTCGCCGTGCTGGAGCAAGACGTTCGATGAATCGTCAGACTCTGCTGCGCTGGCTCTCGGTCCTTTCATTTCTCGTTGCCTGGTGGCTGGCATCGCTGGTGA
>DATBEY010000403.1:0-8887 GCA_036558765.1 Binatia bacterium
CTCCCGCCGCTTGTAGTGGCGCTTCACCCCGCGCTTTCTCACCGCTGCGATCCCGCCTTGACGCAAAATGGTGCGTACCGTAGGACGCGACAGGGCGATTTTCTCTTTCTCCCTAAGCTTCTCGGTCAAATGGCTATCGTTGAATCCCTGGTAGCGACCCCGTGCCAATTCAACCACTTGCTTGATCTTCTCTGAAACCGTTTTGTTCCAAGGCGCTTTGCCTCGATTGCCGTGCAACAACCCCTCAACCCCTCGCTGTTTCAGCTTGCGCCGCAATCGCTTCATCTGCCGTGGAGAAATCCCCAAAAGCTTTGCCCCTCGCCCCGCCGTTTCCCGTCCTTCGATGGTCAACCGCACCACATGCATCCGATGCATCTCTTTCTGGCTCACCCTCAGCTCCCACTCGCTCATCCGATCTCCTCCGTTTTTGGGGAGAAGATCCTATCGAACGCGGTGACAGAATCGCTAAGCAGTTTTGGGGTGACATTTTCGCTAAGCTACTATATTTTGTCCGCACAGGATTGACACCATCATCCGCAGTGCGTTACTTAGATTTTTCTGCAGAAAAGTAACCATTTTCATGAATGCTCAATCGAGACTGCGGCGAATTGCTTTCACTTTGGTTCTGATTTGCGCCATCCCTTTCACTTCGTTGCATGCTCAGGTAAAAACTAAGCTCAGGATCGCCACCGCTTCGCCCTCGTTGAGCTATTTGCCGATCTACGTCGCCATTAAAAAGGGCTTCTTCGCGCGGCGCGGGTTTGACGTCGAACTGATCCAGATGAACGCAAGCTTGACCGCTCCCGCGTTGCTCAATCGCTCTGTTGATTACACGACGATTCCGAGTGCCATTGCGACGGCCGCAGCGCGCGGTGCTCCTGCTAAGGTGATCTTTTTTGCGTCCGTGAAGCTTCAGCATATGCTTCTCGCCCGGCCGGAAATTGCAAACGTAAACGAATTGGCCGGCAAACGAATTGCTGCCGCTGGTTTTGGGAATCTGACATCTTATGAAATCCAATTCTTGATTGAGCGCTATCATCTCGGTCCGCAAACGACAATTGTTTCGGCATCTTCCTCCACCGACCGGCTGATCGCCTTGCAAACGCGCCTTGCCGAAGCTGCGATCGTCGCCTCGCCAATGGATCTAAAGGGCGAAGAAATGGGCTTGAAGCGGCTCTTACATATGGGAACGATCTTGCAGATTCCCCAGGCCGGGCTGGCCGCTACCGACGAGACGATCAAAAACAAGCGTGGCGAAGCTCTGGAGTACTGAAGGCGAGCATCGAGGGACTGGACTACACATTTTCCCAACGCGAGCCAACTACCGAATTGATCGCTAACTGGATGGCACTGAATCCGATCCAAGCCAACAAAGCTTATGACTCGGTGAAGGATACGTATTCACAAAACGGCATTCCCACAAAAGAGCAAGCTAAAGCTTATATTGCCATGCTCGCCGCCACTGCCGGTGTTAACGCCAAACTGCCGTCCGCGGCCATTTTCGATTTTTCTCTTGCCGGTGCGGCAGCAAAGGAACTTGCCATGAAGAAATAATAGCGAGCGACGCGGGGTTTTCTCCCAGACTTCAAATTCGCTAAGCTCGTGTCATATCGGCTGATTTCGCCCAGGCCCGTATATATGCTTAAAGATCACGTAGCGAGGGCGATCGGACTCGATTTCGGCACCAAGAATAGCGCTCTGGGTGTAGTCGAGCGAGGCGGGTGTTTCGCGCTCGCGCATTTCGACGGCACGCCGACGTTTCGGTTAAACATTTACTTTTAGGATGATGATCGCGCGTCCTTTCGAAAGATTCGTGTTGTCGCTGGACCCGACGCGATCTAAAGTTATTTGAATGCAAGCCCCGGGGCGACTAATCCAGTCATTGAAGTCCCCTCTCGCCAGCCGGCTCTTTGCGGAAACGGAAAGCCTGGGGATACTACGCGCTCGAATAATTCGTCGGAGTCTTGCTTAGACAACTGCGCAACGCCGCAGAAGAGCAATTGGGCGATCTTGGATCAGACCTGTTGTCGGTTTGGTGCGCATTTTTATTGCGGAGGTGTCGCGGAGATTTGCGCGCTGGGATGCTATCGCCGTAATCCTTTGATCCGCGCCCTCTGATCCGATAAATGTGTGCTGGACGTAAAAACATGGCCGCATGAATGACAGTCACTTGCGGCACGTGTGACTTTTTCAGCACATATGGGGCAAGCCTTGCTGAAAACGACTAAATAAATGCCGAACCCCATCAGCACAGCGGCAAGCAGGGCAAGAGAATTTTCGACAAATGCAAGCTCAGCGACCCTCAGTTCGGAGTCCTCGGCCAATAGGGTGGAGAAGAACAAAAAAATTGAGATACCGATCAAGACGAAACCGGCGCTAACTCTCGAAATTCTCATATCCCCTCCTCCGACGTATTTCGGATCGCGGCTTGAGGATTTCGCCAAGAGCTATTCAGAAACTAGGAATTCACAATAGATCTATCTTATAACTGCTCGATTACGCTTTGGTTGTATTCTCTAACCTAATGTTCTTTGCGTCCCATGACCTATGGATCTTTGCCGGCCTGATGCGCAGCCGTTCCATAAGGAATCTGGATCGGTTCTCGGCATTGACCTTGGCCCCACGGCCCATGCGGTTCTCTAGTCTCCGTTTTCGTAATTCTTTTTCTGTCATCCGAGTCATTCGCCGGCCGGTCTTAAATTATGCCGCCGTTGCACCCGCGGGGGTCTCGCCGTTGGCCGCGCGGTCGGATGCAGTTGACGGCTGAGCGCTGAATGATAGTTGGTTCTTTTCTCGATCGTAATCCACAGCGACTCTCTCGCCGTCTTTGATATCGCCTTTCAGTAAAGAACGTCCCAATGGGGTTTCGAGTTCTCTCTGGATCACGCGCTTGAGGGGTCGTGCGCCGTAACTTGGGTCATAACCGACGGCGGCGAGATGCTCGCGGGCCCTGTCAGTCAATTCAAGCGAGATGTGACGCTCCGACAGACGCGCCCGCAGCCGTCCGAGCTGAATCTCCACGATTTCTTTTAGATGCTCGCGCGCGAGGCTATGGAACACCACGATTTCGTCAACCCGGTTGAGAAACTCGGGCCGGAACTGCTGGCGCAGCGCATCCAGCACATCGCTCTTCATGCGCGCGAACGACTCCGCATCATCGCCGCCGCGGTACGCGAGAATCAAATGGCTGCCGACATTCGAGGTCATGATAACGACGGTATTTTTGAAATCTACCGTTCGGCCGTGGCCATCAGTCAGGCGGCCGTCATCGAGAATCTGGAGCAAGACGTTGAAGACATCGGTATGCGCCTTCTCGATTTCGTCGAACAGAATGACCGAGTACGGTCTTCTTCGTACCGCCTCGGTGAGTTGCCCGCCTTCATCGTATCCCACATAGCCCGGAGGGGCGCCGATCAGACGCGCGACCGTGTGCCTCTCCTGATACTCGGACATGTCGATGCGCACCATATTGTTCTCATTGTCGAACAGAAACTCAGCCAGAGCGCGCGCCAATTCGGTCTTACCAACGCCGGTTGGCCCGAGAAAAATAAATGACCCGATCGGCCGATTGGGATCCTTGAGTCCGGAGCGGGCGCGGATCACGGCGTCCGCGACTGCTTCCACCGCTTCGTCCTGTCCGACTACGCGCTTGTGCAGATGCTCGCCGAGCTGTAGCAATTTCTCCTTTTCGCCTTCGAGCAGTTTCGCAACCGGAATCCCGGTCCATCGCGCAACGACCGCCGCAATGTCATCCTCATCGACTTCCTCTTTGATCAACTGCATGCTGCCCTGCTTTTTGAGCCTGTTTTCTTCTTCCGCCAGTTGGCGCTCGAGCTGCGCGAGCTTGCCGTACTTGAGCTCGGCCACGCGGTTCAGATCGTATTGGCGCTCTGCCTGCTCCATATCGAGCCTAGTTTTTTCGATCTGCTCTTTGATTCCGCGCACCCGAGCGATCGCTTCCTTCTCCAGGTCCCAGCGCGCTCGCAGTTGCTGCTGCTGCGCTTTAAGGTCGGCTAGCTCTTTATCCAGTTTCGTCAGGCGCTCGCGCGACGCTGTATCGCTTTCTTTGCGCAGCGCTTCGCGTTCGATCTCGAGCTGCATGACCCGACGCGAAACCTCGTCGAGCTCCGTCGGCATGGATTCGATTTCTGTGCGGAGCTTCGCAGCCGCTTCATCAACGAGATCGATCGCCTTGTCGGGCAGGAAGCGATCGGTGATATAGCGATGCGACAGCACAGCGGCGGTCACCAGCGCCGCATCTTTGATGCGCACGCCGTGATGGAGCTCATAACGCTCGCGCAGGCCCCGGAGAATGGAGATCGTATCTTCGACACTCGGTTCGTCCACCAGTACAGGTTGAAAACGCCGCTCCAGCGCGCGGTCTTTCTCCACATGTTTTCGGTATTCGTCCAACGTCGTCGCGCCGATGCAATGCAGCTCTCCTCGCGCCAAGAGCGGTTTCAGCAGATTGGATGCATCCATCGCGCCTTCCGCCGCGCCCGCTCCGACCACCGTGTGCAGCTCGTCGATAAAAAGAATAATTTCACCCTGAGATTCCTGCACCTCCTTAAGAACGGCCTTGAGGCGCTCTTCAAATTCGCCGCGGTATTTGGCTCCAGCGATGAGGGCGCCCATATCCAGCGCGATCACTCGCTTGTTTTTGAGGCTCTCGGGCACGTCGCCGCGGATGACACGTTGCGCCAAGCCCTCCACGATCGCGGTTTTTCCGACGCCCGGATCGCCAATGAGCACGGGATTGTTTTTGCTCCGGCGTGAGAGCACTTGGATGATCCGTCTTATCTCTTCGTCCCGTCCGATAACCGGATCGAGCTTGCCTTGCGCGGCGAGCTTCGTGAAATCGCGGCCATACTTCGCGAGGGCTTCATACGTCGCTTCGGGATTTTGCGAGGTCACCCGCTGGTTGCCGCGTACTTCTTTAAGCGCGTGCGTCAGCTGTTCCCGCGTGACGCCAAATTCCTTCAAGATCCGCCCGGCCGCGCCGGAATCGCCACTCATCGCGAGGAGGATGTGTTCGATCGAGACGTATTCGTCCTTCAGGTTTTTCGCTTCCTCTTCAGCTTCCGCCAGCAACCGGTTCAACCGACCGGTGACGTAAATCTGATCGGCGCTCGCCCCGCCACCCGATACTCGCGGCGTCCGCTCCAGCTCCTGATCAACTCGCCGCTTGAGGGCAGCGCTATCGATCGATAATTTTCCCAGAATGGAGATCGCCAGACCGCCTTCCTGCTCGAGGAGCGCCGCGAGCAAGTGCTCGACGTCGACCTGCTGATGGCCATAGCGCGCCGCCTTACTGTGCGCCGAGCCGAGCGCCTCCTGAGCCTTTTGGGTAAGCCGGTTGATGTCCATGGATTCCTCCTGCGTAGGAGTTCAAGCGTCAATATTGAAAAGGATTTCCGTCCTGAACTTCGAACCTTTGAACTTTCGTTACGCTTTCTGCCCAGCGTTTATTCTCCTGCTGCAGGGCGCAGTATTTATCCAGCAGATCGAGGACAACGGCGACAGCCCGTCTTCGCTACCCCGAGAACCTCGTAGTAATGTCTGAACTGAACCGCCATGGCTTACGATGGCGGTTTACCGCCGAGCGGGAATCGCCGCGCAACGCAATAAAAACTCAAATAACAATCGAGTCATGATGGATTCAAAACCAGCACGCTGTTACTCCAGTACTCTAAAACTCCAAGCTCCACATTTTTCCTTCATCCCGAGACTCGCACGCGCGCCGGCCTGAGCACTTCGTCTCCCCAGAGATAACCGCGTTGTACTTCTTCCGCGACTGTCCCGGGCGGAACTTCCTCGTTCTCGACCAACCCGACTGCGTCGTGGAGTTGCGGATCAAAGGTTTCCCCCACGGTCGTCATCGGCGTCACACCCTGAGCTTGCAGCAAGCCGAGGAATTTTCGATGTAATGCATCTATTCCTTGAGTCATGGGGGCAGGCGCATCGACCATGTGTCGAAGCGCGAGATCGAACCCGTCGAGCAGGTCGAGGAGCGAAAGAATGACCTCGCGTTTGCCGCTCCGCGCCGCCGTTGTGCGTTCGCGATCACTGCGTTTACGATAATTCTCGTAATCCGCCAGCGCGCGCAGATACAGATCGTGCTCGCGCTGCAGCTCGTTTTTTAGCCGTTCGATTTCCGCGGACTCATTACCGGGCGCACGATTTTTCTGGTGGTCGGTTGTTTCCATTGGTTACATTTACAAGGCCACACTAGCCGGCTTCCGGCGACTCCAGAACCTCATGTGATGGCTCTATGTCTCTTTGAACTCCGCATCGATCACCTCATCATCGCCACCGCCCGGCTGGGGCCCGCCCGAACGCCCGCTTTGCGGCCCCTGCCCGCCGGAGCCGGAAGAGGACAATCCGTAACCGACCTGCTGCAGGTCGCTGGTAAGCTGGCGCAGCCTTGAGACATCCGAAGAGTTGTTCTTTACCAGCTCGCGAATCTGGCTGATCAGTTGCTCGGCACGGGCTTTCTCGTTCAGCGGTACCCGCTCCCCGAGCTCTTGGATCTGCCGCTCGACCTGATAAGCCAGCGAGTCGGCGCTATTGCGCGCCTCAACCTCTTCACGACGTCGGCGATCTTCTTCCGAATGCGACTGTGCGTCAGCCACCATTCGATCGATCTCTTCTTTAGAGAGCTGCGTCGAGCCGGAAATGGTGATCTTCTGTTCCTTGCCGGATTCTTTGTCTTTTGCCGTGACGGTCAGGATGCCGTTCGCGTCAATATCGTAGGTCACTTCGATCTGCGGCCCTCCACGCGGCGCCGGCCGTATGCCTTCGAGCCGAAAGTGGCCTAGGGTACGATTATCGCGGGCCAGTTCGCGCTCGCCCTGCAGCACATGGATCTCCACCGCCGACTGATTATCTTCGGCCGTCGAAAAAGTTTCAGACTTTCGCGTCGGCACGGTGGTATTGCGCTCGATCAATTTAGTCATAACCCCACCCAATGTTTCGACACCGAGCGACAGCGGCGTAACATCGAGAAGGAGAACGTTTTTAACCTCGCCGGCGAGTACGCCCGCCTGAATCGCCGCACCGACCGCCACGACTTCATCCGGATTGACGGACTGATTGGCCTCCTTGCCACCCGTGAGCCGCCGTACGAGCGCTTGTACTGCGGGCATCCGCGTTGCGCCGCCCACGAGAATGACCTCGTCGATCTCCCGCTCGGTAATCTTCGCGTCGGAAAGAGCCTGCTTGACCGGCCCGACACAGCGCTCGACGAGATCCGCCGTGAGCTGCTCGAATTTCGCACGGGTGAGCTTCATCTCGAGGTGTTTCGGCCCGGTGGCGTCTGCCGTTACAAAGGGCAGGCTGATGGTGGTTTCCACAGCGCTCGACAGCTCGATTTTCGCCTTCTCCCCGGCTTCGATCAACCGCTGCAGTGCCTGCCGGTCTTTTCTCAGATCGATTCCCTGCTCGCGCTGAAACTCCTGCGCCACCCAGTCGACGATGCGCTTGTCGAAATCATCGCCGCCAAGATGCGTGTCGCCGGACGTGGCGCGGACTTCAAAGACACCGTCCCCGACGTCGAGCAGCGAAACGTCGAAAGTGCCGCCGCCCAAATCGAAAACCAGGATGGTTTCGTTCTTCTTCTTATCCAGACCGTACGCCAGCGCCGCGGCCGTCGGCTCGTTGATGATCCGGAGAACATTCAGTCCGGCGATCTTTCCCGCATCTTTCGTCGCCTGTCGCTGGGCATCGTTGAAGTAGGCAGGAACGGTAATGACGGCGTCGTTTACTTTCTCGCCGAGGTACTTCGACGCGTCCTCGGCAAGTTTGCGCAGGACCTGCGCCGAAATCTCTTCGGGGGCATATTGCTTCCCGGCGATCTCAAAACGCACTGCGTCATTGGGACCCGCCATGACTTTGTAGGGAACGTTCTTGATTTCGGATTGGACTTCGGAATAGCGCCGTCCGATAAACCGCTTCGCCGAATAAATCGTATTTTCCGCGTTCAGAACCGATTGGCGTTTGGCGATTTGGCCGACCAGCCGTTCGCCGCTTTTTGTGAATGCAACAACGGACGGAGTGAGTCGGCTGCCTTCGCTGTTGATGATGACGGTCGGTTGCCCGCCTTCAATGACTGCGACCACGGAATTCGTGGTGCCGAGGTCTATTCCTACTGCCTTGGCCATAAAACCTCCTCCTTGGGATGGGTTGAGGTCGCGCGTTGCGAGCGAGCCAGCGCGATGGACTAGTTCATTATGTTGATCCTTTGCCTGCGAATATCGCTTCTAAACACTTATTATTTCGCTTTGCTTTCATGATTCGCATCGATATCGGTCGCGCAGAAGCATGAAATCGCTGGATCGTCACTTACGGCTGTGTGAGCCGGTTGGAGATGCCCTTTAACAAACGCTATCACTCGATCGCGGTCGGTCAATGGCTTTTTGAAAATGCCCAATTTATTGGAGCAGCGAGAATCAACTCGCGGCAAGCCAGGATAGCGGGCGCGCGGAGAAAATGGCTCATGGAGCTAGCGATTGAGTGCGGTCGCCGAGATGCCAGGACACCGGCCGAGCTTCAAGCGTGACCACTCGCAGCACAGGTAGCTATTCGGCGACGAAAACTGACCGGCTACTGAGGAGATGCTACCGTGGCTTATGACTGATGTCGCCATATTCTCGCCACGCTTGTCGCGCTTTACGCGCGCGTGATGCCGGTCTTTCTCATTTCCCCGAAAATCGGAATTGGCTTGGGCTGTGATCTATAAAAGACCCCAAACCGGGCAGTGGTTCGCGGGACCTTTCAATCACGGAAACGGTTCATGCTCACAACTGTTGGTTATTCTCAGAGATTGCTTTGGAGCAGAGGCAAAGAACGTTCGAACTCCTGCAGAAACACTCTAGCTCACAAATAGAAT
>DATBEY010000404.1:0-7310 GCA_036558765.1 Binatia bacterium
GCGCATGCGCTAGGCGCCAAAATCGCCATTGTCGAAGAGGAGGACTTTGCCGGCACGTGCCTCAGAACCGGTTGAATTCCCAAAAAGGTGCTCGTGAGCACCATCGAGCTTTTCACTCGCGCTCGCCATGCGAAGGAGCTAGGCATCAACGGAACAGAAAATTTGACCTTCGACTGGCCGGCGGTCATCGCACGTAAAGATGAGATTGTCAAAACTTGGTCCGTCGGGAAAAATGCCACTCCCGAGAAGCTCGGGGTTCCGGTGCTACGCGGGCACGCAACTTTTAGTGCTCCCCACGAGATCAGCGTCAACGGCAAAACCTATTCCGCCGAGAAATTCATTATTGCCGCGGGCTCGAAACCCGCACGGCCGCCGATCTCGGGCGCCGAATACGCCATCACCAGCGACGAGCTGATCCATTTGGAGGAACAGCCGGCGCGCATGGTAGTTGTCGGCGGTGGCTTTATTGGGCTCGAATTCGGTTTCGCACTCGCTTGGGCTGGTACCAAAGTAACAATTTTGCAATCGGGGGCTGAAATCGCTCCTGCGCTTGATCAGGAGATTCGCGCCATATTGCTGGAATCCGCGGCCAAAGCAGGCATTGAGGTCAAGACCAACGTGAACGTAACACGCATCGGCAAGGACAAAACCGTGGAAAGCGACATCGGCGGTCGTACAGAAACATTTTCCGCCGATCAAGTCCTGCTAGCCACCGGAAGGCCGTCGAATGTTGCGCCGCTGAATCCCCATGCCGCGAACATCGAGCTCGACCATAGCGCGGTGAAAGTCAACGAATATCTGCAATCGGTTAGCGCGCCGCACATCTACGCTGTTGGCGATTCGGCCGGCAAACGCCAGCAGTCTCCCGTTGCCTGGTACGAAGGACCTATCGCGGCGCACAACGCAATTGAAGGTAACGAGCGTAAAGTCGATTTCAGCGTGTTCCCGACTGCAATATTCACCATTCCCGCCGTCGGCCAAGTGGGACTCACCGAGGCGGAAGCACACAACCGCGGCATCAAGGCCAAAACCACTAAACTGCCTTACGAGAACAATCCCGCCGCCGGGGTCCGCAATGAAACCGAAGGCATGGTCAAAGTGGTTTATGAGGAAGGATCTGAGCGCATTTTGGGCGTGCACGTGATCGGCGCCCACGCCGAAGATACAATTCAGATTGCAGCGATGGCGATGCAGGGCGGTTTGAAAAAATCAGAGGTTGGCGCCATGCATTATGTTTTTCCCACATTCGGCGGAGCCATTTTTGATGCCATGGCAACGTAGCGTGGCAAGTCCGGGAGGTCTTGGGTTCGAAACGCGTTCCCCGCAATATTCCTCCCTTTGGTAAAGGGAGGTCAGGAGGGATTGCTTCGATCCGTTGATGCATCATGTTCGTTACCACCGACGACCGGTCTAAAACACTGCTACTCGCACTCGCGCTCGGCGTCACGACGCTCGCATTCATTGTCGCGAAAACCGGTCGCGATGCGCTTTTTTTTCAAGGCAGCGGAGGATTGCTCCAACTGCCGCTGATCTATATCAATATCGGCGCCGCTTCTTTGCCGCTGGCGATCGTCTTTGTGAAAACGATGAAGGTCTGGGGCGCGCGCTCGGCGCGACTTGGTGTGTTCACGCTTGCGGCCTCAGTCTTGGTGCTGGCCTCGCCCTTTTTGCACCCGGGAGACAGCAAGCTGCTTCTCGGGATCTTCGTGTTTATTCCGGCGATTTTCGCCCTAATGTTTGCGAGCCTGTGGCTGCTCGCCTCGGATATTTTCGACAAAACGGAAAAACGCCAGGCCGCCCGGGCTTTCAGCAAAATCGGCGCGGCCACGCTTGCCGGCGGAATGAGCGGCGGGTTAATTTCCAAAGTGCTAGCGCCACACTTCGATCCGCAATGGATGATCTTCTTGGCGGGTATCGTTCTTTTCGGCGCCATTGGACTGATCTGGCATATCCACGGCGTCTTTCCCACCAACATCAGCGCGCAGCGCGACAACCCAAAAACCAAATTTGGCTTTCTCGCGCCCCTCAGCAACAAGTATGCCGTCACTCTGCTACTGATTTCGATGACGGGCGCACTCGCCGGATTACTCATCGATTTTCAATTTTATGCCGCCGCCGCAAGCGCGAGCATGGGAGCGAAAGGCAACGCCAACTTCTTCGCCAATTTTTATATCCTGCTCAACTTCAGCTCACTTTTACTGCAGCTTTTCGCCACTCCGAAAATTCAAGACAAAGTCGGGCTGCGCGGAGGCTTGATGGTGCTGCCATTTGCGCTCGTTGGCGGGGCAACTTTCGCCACTGCCGCCGCTACGGCGTTCAGCCGCTCCGTATTGCGCGTCACTGAGGGCGGCTTGAGATCTTCAGTGCATCGCTCCATTTGGGAGCAGGCTTTCATCCCCGTGGACTCGGCCGAGCGCTCTTCGGTCAAGATCGCCGTCGACGGAATCGCCGCACGAATCGCCGAGGCGATCGGCGCCGTCGCCATTCTTGTTTGGCTCAAAAAAGTCGTAACGGATGGCGTGATCCACATGCCGCTCGATACCCGATGGATCTCCTGGCTGCTGCTGATCACCGTGGCGGCGTGGTTATTCATCACCCGAAAGCTGAGGGTACAGGTGAAATCAGAACCGGCGAGCATCACAGCGACGGCGTCGGAGGATGTCGACTGCGAAAGATTTCCCGATCAGTGTCCCTGCACCACTGAGCTAGGTAAAGGCGTGTCATAACCGGCGACATCGGAGATGCTGGCATTCCGAGCCTCAGGAAAGAATCTAGCAGCTCAGCGCAACGTTTCTTGCCCCTCTGACATCTAAGTGATGTAATACCTTCATCTCAGGGCCGCCCCTAACTCGTATGGCCGAAACTTCGGCAAAGCCGCCGCTCGCTGGTCGCCTGGTTTATCGTCACAACCGGATCACACGTTTAACGCACTGGCTCAGCGCGTTGGCGCTGATGATCCTGTTCATGAGCGGCTTACAGATCTTCAATGCCCATCCTTATCTTTACTGGGGCAGCACCTCAGATCCTGACAAAGCCTTCTTTTCCATCGGCGCGAGCCAAGATGACGACGATGTGAGAGGCTTTGTCGATGTTTATGGCCGGAAAATCGACACGACCGGATTTCTCGGCGTCCAACAAGGCGTCTTCGGTCCGCAGGCGCGCGGCTTCCCAAGTTGGCTGACCGTTCCCGGCTATTATTCGCTCGCTGCCGCGCGCCGCTGGCATTTCTTTTTCGGCTGGTTGTTCGCGATTACCGGTGTGCTCTACCTGCTCTACAATCTTCCCGCTGGCCATGTTCGCAAATTCTTCTTAACTCCGCACGATATTAACAAGGTGCCTGCAATGGCTGCATACTATCTACATGCAAGAAGAACCTCGCCTCAGGAGGGCGAGTATAATCCGCTGCAAAAAATGGCCTATACCGGAGTGTTCGTCATTCTAGCTCCGCTGATCTTGCTGAGCGGAATGGCAATGTCACCGCAATTGAATATTGCTTTTCACTGGTTGCCTGCGCTTTTCGGCGGCAGGCAATCGGCGCGCGCGATTCACTTCATTCTGGCGTTCGGGTTTTTGTTTTTTGCCCTCGGACACGTGTTTATGGTTCTTACCCAAGGTTTTCTCAATAACATGCGCTCCATGACGAGCGGGTGGTACAAAGAAAAGATTCCCGTTGTGATCGAAACGCCACGCGAAGCAGCGTCGCCCCGAGCGGCGCTCGTTTCATCTGAGCAAGAGGCGGAGAAAAGCAATGAAGCTGAATCCTAAGCTGTCGCGACGCAATTTGCTTATCGGCGCGCTTCAAGGCGCCGCCGTTATACTTCTCAGCGGCTGCGAAAAAGTTTTCGACAGCCTCAGCCAGAATAAGAACGTTCAATCGCTGCTGGAAATAGCCGAAAATGGGAGTCGGCGCGCGCAGCGATTGGTTACCCCGCGCAATAAGCTGGCTAAGGAATTCGCTGCCCAAGACATCTCGCCAAAATTTCGCGCCAACGGCAACCCGCCGCCGATCACGATGGAGTACACCACCGATGCGCAAAATCACTGGACGAAGTGGCGTCTCGAAGTTTCCGGTTTGGTAAAACAGCCGGCGAGTTTCTCACTGGCGGATCTCAAATCCATGCCGTGGCGCACGCAGATCACGCGCCACGACTGCGTCGAAGGCTGGAGTGTGATCGGCAAGTGGAAAGGCGTGCGCCTCGAAGAGATTATCAATCGAGTTCAGCCCCATACTGACGCCAAATACGTGGTTTTTCGTTGCATGGACACCGATAGCGACGGCGTCAACTACTTCGAAAGCATCGATATGATCGATGCCGTCCATCCACAGACGATTCTCGCCTACGAATTGAACGATCAGCCGCTGCCGATCGACAACGGCGCGCCGCTACGTCTGCGGGTAGAGAATCAACTCGGCTACAAGCACGCCAAATACATTCGCGCCCTCGAGTTCGTCTCCAGCCTGAATAAAGTCGGGCAGGGAAAAGGCGGTTATTGGGAAGATCAGGGCTACGAATGGTACGCAGGAATTTAATCCCTCTGGCACTCTAAATAGCTTTGCCGCATAGCGTAGCAGTGGCAACGCGACATCGCTTGCGCTATTCATAGCGGATGCGGATTTGCTCTTTACTCCCCGGTGCGACGGAAATCGCGTTTGCGCTCGGTCTTGGCGATCAAATCGTCGGCGTCACTCATGAGTGCGACTATCCGGCCGATGCAAAGCAAAAACCCGTCGTGGTGCGGAGCGCTATCGATAGCCACAGTCTTTCGGGCCAAGAGATCGATCGCAAAGTCGGGGAGCTTCTGGAAGCGGGCAAAGGACTCTACCTGATTGTCGAAGAGGCCTTGCGGGCAAGCGCGCCGGAACTCATTATAACCCAAGGTCTTTGTGATGTTTGCGCTCTCGACTACAACGAAGTTGTCAGAGCTGCGGCACGATTGCCGGTTCAACCTGCCATCGTTTCTCTCAATCCACACTCGTTCGCCGACGTCATGGATGACGTCGTGCGCATCGGCGTTGCGACCCATTCTCAAGTGGCGGCGGACACGTTCGTCAGCGGACTTCGGCACCGCGTAGAGCAAATCGGCCTCGGCGAGCCCGCCTATAGGCCGCGCGTCGTTTGCCTCGAATGGTTTGAGCCGCTCTATGTTGCGGGCCACTGGGTCCCTGAGATGGTGGCACTTGCCGGCGGGCTTGACGTCCTTGGGCGATACGGGGAGCCGTCGTTTAGAGTCGATTGGTCGAGCGTCCTCGATGTCCATCCCGAAATTATTTTGCTTATGCCCTGCGGTTTCGACGTGCGCCGAGCGGTCAAAGAAGCAAACGCGCTGCGCGCACTTCCACACTGGGAAGAATTACAGGCCGTAAAACGCGGACGCGTCTATGCTCTGAACGGCAGCGCCTATTTCAGCCGCCCCGGACCGCGGTTGGTGAACGGGTTGGAAATTCTCGCGCGCATCATCCACCCGGAAACGGTCGCCTCGCCGATCCCTCCCGCAGACGCAGTCACTATCAACTGATAGACAATGCGCCCATACAGCTCGATGGTGGCGCGTCCCGGTTTGACCGCCGCCAAGCGCGAATGGTAGCGTCAGCAAAAATTTGCACGAGGAGCGTTCCACATGAGCAAAACAATTCTTGTCACGGGTGGAGCTGGGGGCATCTGCTCCGATATCTGCCGAGGGGTCGCCGCTGACGGACTGAATGTCGTCGTTGCCGATTATGCTCATGACGCCGCCGAAAAGGTGGCCATGGAAATCCGGGAAAACAAAGGCGCCGCAATAGCACTGAAAGTGGATGTAGGCGATCCCGCGAGCGTCGCCGAAATGATGAGCCGAGCCATCTCGAAATACGGTCAAATCGATTACGCGTTCTGCGGCGCCGGAGTTATGGATCGGATACCAGTGATCGAGATGCCGGAACAGGTTTGGGATCGCCTGATGCGAATCAATCTGAAGGGCGTCTTTCTCTGCGCGCAGGCAGCGGCAAAACACATGATTCCTCGCAAGGAAGGGCGCATTTTAAGCATCGCTTCCGGGCGCGGTGTTGCCGGAGCCCCTCGATCGGCTCATTATGCCGCATCCAAGGCCGGCGTCATCGCGTTTACGAAATCATTGGCCGTCGAATTGGCCCCGGACAACATTACGGTCAATTGCGTTTGTCCCGGAGCGACGGATACGCCGATGTCGAGAATCGGGTACAGTGCCGAGCAATTCAAGAAGCGCGAAGAGATTCCGCCCTTGATGGACGGCCTCACTCATAAATTCGAAATCGTCGGGTTGGTGCGCTACCTGCTTTCCGACGCGACGAAATTTGTCACCGGTCAGACTTTCTTCCTGCGGACTCCGAAATAAAGCGCGTCGTTTTTTTTCCAACATCCGCGGTCCTGTCACAAGGCGCGTACGGCTCATGTGCGTCATCTCGAGCGCCAGCGAGAGATCTTGCTTTTTCTCAAGCCGTGAATGAAGAAAGATTTCTCGCCAAGGGGCGCGAAATGACAATATATACTGTGAGCGTGATTGGAGCGGCCGCCCGCCATACTTATTCGTGCACGAATATCGAGCCGGTCCTAAGCACAGCGAGGCGCTCAACCTGTCTACAATAAAAGCTGTATCAGTTGATCAGGCCCGTGGTGCTATCGAAGGTGAAACTTGGCTGGGTGCCGTTCGGCGTTGCCGCGTTCAAAGTAAAGCTTGATGGCGAACTCACATTGATTGTCAATGTTACGCCATTGGTATTCCTGTAGCCGACCAATCGTAGCGCATTGACCGATATCGGATAGTCGAGAAACTCACCGTAATAGCTTTCCATTGCCAGCGCCGCATTTTTCAGATCGGAGCGCATTGCGACGTCTGTTGCCCGGCTGCGATAAAGCGAGAACTGCTGAATCGCAATCGCCATCAGCATGCCCAAGACTGCGACGACGACGATGAGTTCGAGGAGAGTAAAGCCTTGCTCGCTCTGGACTGTTTTTGCTGTAGCCATCGATAATGTGTAGAAGCTAACCCTGTTTTATACCAAAAAATCGACAAAATGGCGAGAAAAAATCCAAAGCCAGGGGTGGAGGCCCTGGCTTGGCCGGTTCAGAGGGATCGACGACTGTCGGTTTATGCCTATGTACCGAACATCGGCATGCGGGGTTCCGCCCCGCGGTTCCCGCACTCGGACAAGAAGATTTTGTGGATCTCCGGGTGCTGATCCTCGTATTCGATTTGAGCGCCGCCCTTTTTGACGTCTTCTCCCGTATCCTTGAGGTCTTCCACATTAAATTTGAATCCCCAGGGCTTGAGAGCAAGATACCGTGCGGGTTCAG
>DATBEY010000405.1:0-7680 GCA_036558765.1 Binatia bacterium
AAATGTCTGGGTGAACTCGCTTCATTACGGCTATGACGAGCTCCCGTTTGGCGGCGTGAAATCCAGCGGCGTCGGCCGGGAACATGGTCCTGAGGCGTTGGACTACTATCTCGAACCCAAGGGCGTCGTGGTCGTGAATGTGTAACGTTCGCAGACTGGAGTGCTGGAGTACTGGAGTGTTGTATTTCCGGCCCATCATTCCACCACTCCAGGACGCCAACGTTCCAGCGTATTTGGGTTGACAATCCAGTCTCAGTTCAACTAGCTTAGTCCAATCTTGAAGTCCCACCGGAGGAGCTCATGTTTGCACAAATGCGGCATATGGCGATCGTAACCAGCAATGCGAATACCGAAGGGGATTTTTATCATGACGTTTTTCAAATGCGCAGATCGAGTCTGCAACGGGCGGGAGGAGCAGTGGTGGTCGGCGACGGCTACGTGGGATTGAACCTAAATCCCAGAGCACCCGGCCGTCAGGCCGGCTTCGATCACTTCGGTTTCGAGGTGCAGGAGGTCGAGTTAGTTTATTCCCGCATGAAAGAAAAATATCCCAAAATCCAAGTGCTCAAACGTCCCAGTAACCGGCCATTTGCCGGCATCAGCACGCACGATCCAGCGGGAAATGTCTTTGATCTCTCGCAGTTGAATATGGATAACCGCCGTGATCTTTACACGGACAAAGTCGAAGAGCGCAAACGGCGCATCGGTCATTTCGCGTTGCGCTGTGTCGAGCCCGAACAATGCGCAGAATTCTATCGCGAAGTATTCGAGTTAACCGAACTGGAAAAACCGTCCGGCGATCCCAACCATTATCTGTCAGACGGCCGGGTCACGCTTGCGATTATGCCGTGGAAGATCGCAGATTTTTACGGTTCAGGAATCGAACGCCCGGCGCTCGATCATATCGGATTCAAAGTGGAAAGCATGGCCGCCTTCAAAGCTGACCTGGAAAGGAGCGCGCATTTGCTGCCCCAGGAAGACCGCCCGGAAAAAAATCCCGAGCGTGAAGTTAGGCAGAAATTGCTCGCCACCTGCTGCTTCGGCCAACTGCAGCTATCCGATCCGGACGGCGTGCTGATCGACGTCTCGGAAAACTAGTCGAGGTCTGCGATTCATTCCAAAGGGCATCCGTTTTAGCAATGGATGCTCCTTTGGTTTTATGCCGGCCGATGTTCCGCAGGTATATCGCACTGCCTCGGACGCCCGGCTGCCGGCAAGGCGTTCAACGCGATACGTGAAAACATTTCTCCCAAAAAGTCATCGACCACCTCGGCGTTTACTCCACCGGCCAGCGATTAGCCCGATCGCGATCAGACCAATAAAGTATCCGAATGCCGGAATCATGGCTTTCGTCGGAGGCTCCAACGCGGTCGCGGAAACAAACTTCTCGCTGCGTATCGGCGGTCTTCCCGGTTTCTCACCAACGGCCACCAGGCGGTACTCCGCGCCATCGGTAAACTGAAAATTCATCGCGAACTCCCCGGGAACGGAAATCCTTTCGACCTCGAAAACTGTCTTGGCTTTTTCCAAGTGCACGATTGCGAGCGAGAGCAGAACCCTCGACGATCCTGGATCGAAGTCACTGTTAAACCGCCATCGCACGAGCGTCGGCCGGCCGACTGTTGCCGGCGCTACTTCCAAGAGCGCGCTTGCGTCGTATTGCCTGGAGCTGGTATCGGCGCGGGCGCCGGACGCCGTGAGCAGCGCGAGCAGGATGATTACGATCTCCTTTGGCGCGGCGGTGAACACTCTTCCCGCAATGAACCCGAGAAAAAACAAGCCGGCCGAAAACGCCGCCAATGTGCCCCATTTCTTTTCATTCTCACGCACATTGAAAGTAAATTCTTTGCTCGATTTGCGGCCGTCCGCCGTGCTGACATTTACGGCGAGACGATACTGACCACGGATCGGAAAAAGATATTTCCAGTTGGCGCGGCCTTGTCGCAAATCCAGTTGCATCTCCTGGAGACGCGTACCTTCAACCCAGGGAAAATCAGTGGAAAAGAAAACTCCGGATCGCGGCGCATCGAGCCGGATCGCCACAGATCCGTCCGTCAGCGGTCGCCCGTTCGCGTCGGTCACAAGTAGCGACATGGTCGCGGCATCGGCGTAAGGACGAAGCCATTCGATATTTGGCGTGGTTTTGAAGTAGATGTTGAGCTCGTCGGCCCGTGCCGGTACAACGAGCAAAAAAGCCGCCGTGAATGAAGCTAGGCTGATGATCCTGATCAATGACAAGGAACAACGGCCAAGGCGTGACGGACGTTGTGCAGGGTATCGTGCAGTGCGGGGTAACTAGCACCCAGAGCAAAAAAGAGCGTGGCACCGCAAGCAAATAAAAAGATACTGGATTTAATAAAAAATGACGCCGATTCGGTAACGGCTAAACCGAGCCACGCATCGAGCATTCTTTCCACGCTGTTACCTCCAAATCGATTTTATCATCATACGATCGGCGTCCTGCTGTCAAGAGATGCAAGCGGTTGCCTTTCCGCACTGCGTTTCGTATGGGTAAAAAACGTTCTTCAGGAGGTCAAAATGCCGGTCGTTCATATTTATATGTATGCAGGAAGAAGCAAGGAACAAAAGAGTGAAATGGTCAGACGAATCTCCAAAGACTTCGAAGAAGTTCTGAACGTCAAACCGGAGTCGCTGAACGTGTTATTTCACGACATGGAAAAAAGCGATTGGGGCATCCGTGGCGCGCTGGCTTCAGAAGCGGCGTCGAAGTGACACCTCCAAGCGCGCAACCGGAAAGCTTACGCCAACCAAAATCGGTTTTATCGGCTCGAGCGCTCCTTCGAGCCCACACCACGACAGCTTCAGAGCCTTCATTCCCAGAGATATCTCATTTAGCTTCGTGCAGGAAACCGGCATTAAAGGCTCCTTGTACGACGCACGGGGAAAGCTCGATACGCTGATCAGCGAAGTGAAGGAACTCAGCGGGCAACAGGGTTGGAACGGCATCATCATCAGCGGCGCTCCCAAGGAAGCCCTCAATCCCGGAATGTGGCAACGCGTCGTTGCGGAAATCGACAAACCCGTTGCCCTCGCGCTGCGATCCTCAGTAGCGGCCCTCAAAGCTTTCCGAGCCAAAAACATCCTCTTGATGACGCCGGTGGACGACGAGCTTAAAAAATTGTATCACGACTATCTCGCGGAATTCGAGATCGAATCGCTGTACCCGCCGCAAACCTTACGCGCTCATACGGATGCGCAAAAGCTCACATCGAGCGATGTCGAGGCGCTCACCCACGACAGTCTCGCAAAGTATTCTGCTGTCGACGCGATCTATTTCCAGGGCGCGCTGCTCGATCCGTTGCCGGTATTGCAAAAAATGGAAGATGAGCTGAGGCTACCGATCGTCGCGAGCAATCCGGCGATGCTCTGGATGATTTTGTCGAAACTCGGACAGCGTTACCGCATCCCTGGCTATGGAAGACTGTTGTCAGAATGGCCTGAGCTGCCCCCAGGGCCGTTTTAGCCGTTCACCTGAAACGCATCAGGCTTATCGCGACCATCGGGATGGCAATGGCGTTTTGTCTCGATTCTTTCGAGTAGATGAAACCAGCAAAAAAGATTTCTCGCGCCGCTCGAAATGACAACAACGTTTCGCATACTCGCTTGCCACATGCGCTAACGCTGCGCCCGATGCTTTGCCGCGGTCGGTCTTCTGTGGTTGAATCCTCGTCGGATGAAAACAATCCTGATCGTTTTCCACTCCAACACTGGCGGCACCTATCAAATGGCAGCGGCCGCTGCGAAAGGAGCCGCAAGCGAGCCGGAAATCGGCATCGATTTCACTCATGCGGCCGATGCGGGCCCCAGCCATTTGCTTCAATCATCCGCTTACATCTTCGCGACTCCCGAGAATCTCGCCATGATGTCAGGCGTTATGAAACATTTCTTCGATCGCACTTATTACCCCGTCCTCGATCGCATCGTCGGCAGACCCTATGCAACGCTCGTTTGTGCCGGTAGCGACGGCGAAAACGCCGCCCGGCAAATTTACCGGATCGCCGCGGGATGGCGCCTGAAACCCATTGCTGAACCCCTTATCGTCTGCACCCACGCACAAACACCTGACGCGATTCTCGCGCCGAAACAAATTGGTGAATTCGATCTGAAGCGTTGCGAAGAAGTCGGAGCCACTCTCGCATGTGGTTTGACGCTCGGAATCTACTAGGGTACAGGGCGGCCTTCGCTTGACAGGGTCATCCGCCTTTGTTACCGATCGCACGATGCTTATCTAGTTACGAGAAATCGCCCAAAGCATCTTACATGCTAATGCCCAAAAAGGAGTTGGATATGAGTGAGATTGAACCCAAAGGTGCCGTTCATTGGATTGATCATTACGTCGTCGGTACCAATGACATGGTTGCTTGGGTTGATTGGGCGGTAAACGCCACCGGTATTACGCGCCGTCCGATCATCGGACTCACCACTGCGGCGCGAAAACGCAATATCAAGATCACGAGCTTCCTTTGGTGGGAGGGCGGCTCCTGCAGGATCGGCGCTTTTCTTCAGCCTGAAATTTATCCCGCTGCTAAGCCTTTGGGAGAAGATCTGCCCCGCTGTGGATTCTACATCCGTCCGGAAGACGTAAACACCCATCTGCGGCGCCTCGATCAGCACAAAATTCCGCATAGTGATCCGATTCGTACGGCCGCGGACGGCGACGAGGGAACGTTGATTTTCTTTGCCGATCCCGATGGCAACCAGTACGAGTTTTGGGCGCCGGAAAATATGCCCGAAGGCGCCATGGAAATTGCCACAGAAAATCGTGTCGGCCGGATTAGCCACGCGGTGTTCGGCGCCCGCAATTTCGCTCGAACCGCCGAGTTCTTTGAAAAATATTGTGGTGTCAAAGCCGAGCAAGCTTCCAAAACTGCGGAAGGCACCCTGGTGTTGCGAATGCGAGCAGGGGGGCGCCTGATCTACAAGCTGGTCGACAAAGTCGATGAGCGTGTCTCCGGGCACGGCACCTGGTGGGACATGCACACAGCGCTTACGGTTCGTGACGAAGAGTTTCTGCCTTCCTATCGTCGCATGTGGGCGGGTATTCCCGAAGAAAAGGGCTACAAAGCCGAGCTGAATTTACCGATTGAAGAACAAGAGGCGCTTCCCGCGCGCACGGGATTGCATCGCAGTCCCGTGGGCATCAGGTGGAAAGAAATTTGTGATCGCGGTGATGAATTTTATGACTGGGACTGCCATTCCTTTCATTTTATCGGTGGGAGACCGCTCAAGCCGGACGGCTCCATGGCGCTTTACGAAGCGATCGAGCAAGAACACTATTTGCAGGATCTCGCGGTTTCGCTGAACAAAGGAAGCGAGCGCGGCCTCATGGCAGGATTGGGCAACGAGAACCCGTTCAAGTCTCGCGATAAATGATCTCCGGCGCGAGCTTTATTCAGCTTCCTTGCGTCATTGCGTCGCTGTCACCGGTCGGCAAATCCGATGACCAAATGGGCGCGGTGCGATTCGGGGAAGGGCTCTCCTTCACACCTGAGCGTCACCAGATAGGTTCCCGCGGTGGAAATCGCTTCCGGTGCGATAGTCGCTTTCAATTCGTTTTTTGAAACGAAGCTCGTCGGCAGCGGGTTGCCGTTCAGCATGACTTGATGAAAGGGCCACATTCCACCCTCACCGCGCACGCGCAGGGTCGTTGGCCCGGTGCCTTCGATTAAAAACAGCGGCGAGATTTCCAGATCGAGGGGTAAGCTTTGGTACGAGTAGAATGACGGAATCGGATTTTTGTACCTGCTAAATCCGATGTCGATGACTTTGCCGTCCATGATAACCAGCTGCACGTTTTGAGTCATCCAGATGTCTGCAAGTGGATCGCCTTGGATGATCGACAAGTCCGCCACCTTGCCGGGCTCGATGCTGCCGTAATCTTTGTCCTTCTTAAACGTCCGCGCGACATTGAGCGTTGCCGCTTGAATCGCTTTCATCGGCGGCACGCCCGCCTCGACGTCCATCACCAGAGCCTGATGCATCAGCAAAGCCGCCATCCCGCGCGGCGGGTCGGAGCCTTCCTTTAGAATCCCGCCAGCCTCGACGAAGCGGCGAATGAATTCGTTGGCTTTTTCGTAACCGACTCGGGCCTGCTCGCGTTGTTCTGGGGAATAGCGCTTGCACAATTTTTCGTACGAGTTCTCGGTTACCGCGCGCACTGCGGCGGGGAGCTCGGCACCGCTATCGTTCAGAATTTGATTTTCTCTTTCCCTGAAGCGCTCCGCGCTCGGCGATAAGGGGCGCAGCCATTTGGCAATGGTCGGGGTCCAAGCGACCTGGTGTTGCACCATCGCTTCGATGACAGCGCCGTAGTTCTCTGGTTGGTAATACGCCCCCGCAAGCTCTTGATCGATTACTCCGCCGAGCCTGTCTTCCGCGAGTTTGCGCCGCGCAGGCGCATAGGGGATCGAGCTGTATCCCACGGACCAGATATGCTCGATGGCGTCGACTCCGGCCTGGGAAGAGCCCACTGCATCCCAACTATGCGCAGCAACCGGCATTCCTACACGGTGCGCTTCATCACAAGCGACTTTGACCAGATCCATGGGGAGAAATTCATTAACCTTTAGGATCTCGCAACCATGCTCGCGCTTTCGCTGAACGGCTCGGCGTATTTCCTCAGCCGTGGTAACGATGATGTTGTCCCGCGCAGTTCTCGATCCGAAAGCGTCGTGCCCCGTGCTGACGCCGCCAATCGCGCGACCGGACATCCAAATTCGTGGCCCGCGAATTTTTCCCAACGTGGTTCCTTCTTTCTGCGCGCGGGTCCACGGTCCGTCCTGGTAGAGCTCAATATTCGCACAGGTGGTTATGCCTAGGTGCAAATAGAGCTCGCCATGAAAATCCTCCAGATGGCCATGCCCATCGATGAATCCGGGCAAAACAGTTTTGCCTTGGACTTCGATGATCTCGGCGCCTTCGGGAACAGCGACGTTACCGCTTACGCCAACAGCTCGAATTCGCCCTGCTTCAATCACGATAATCGAATTTTCAAGTGGTGGGCGGCCTGTGCCGTCGATTAATGTCCCGCCGCTCACGACCAGCGCTTTTTCCGCCATTTTTTTCCTCCGATTACCTCGATCGTTTATCTTCTTTCATCGCCCGTGCGCAATCAGTCATTAAGCTATCTTGTTGCCCCAATCGAGCGCGGTTTGCCGACAATCAGAAGCAAAATCCTACTGCGATGCCGACGATTGCAGGAGGCGATCTCGAATGAGTTACAAAAATTCCAGACCAATAGAAGGATATTCTCTCATATGGGACAAAAACCCCGTCGTCTCTGCGATACATCAATAGGCATGACGATTGCGGCTACTAAAGCACTATATTCTAAAGGAGGAGGCTATGAAGCAAAATCCATTATTAATAACAGGATCTGTTCTAGTGGCGGCATGGATGACGACCGGGACCGCTATGGGACAGTCGTCTGGTTCCAGTGATACCGGGCGCAGCAGCAGCGGTTCAGCACAGTCAACCAAAGAGGTGCATCCCTCGGCGAAAGGCTCAGTAGGTGCATCTAAGTCAGAGCGAGCTGATGAAACCGGCACGCCTCTGCCAAAAGGTAGCCCACAGTCGGGTACAGTCGATATGGGAAGCAGCGGTTCAAATGCAGCTGGAAGCCAACGCGCGAGTGGCAGTTCCGGCGCAATGAGTGCTCGC
>DATBEY010000406.1:0-6812 GCA_036558765.1 Binatia bacterium
GTTCGACCATCTCTTGCGCCTTACTCAAAGGATCGACGGAAAGGGCAACGACATCGATATTCTCTTGCTTGAACTCTTCGATATGAGCCTGATAATCGGCGACCTGCCGAACACAGTACGGTCACCAGATGCCGCGATAAAATAGAATAACGGCATAATCTCCGCGAAGATCGCTCGGAAGCTGCAGGCTTCGATCTCCGACGACGGGTATATGGTATTCGGGAAATTTGTCACCCGGCCCTAGCTGCCTCACCATGGTAATGATCCTCTTAACCGCGTATGCAAGCCGCCTATCAAGCGGCTAGTTTGAGAAGCTTTGCCGCATTGTCACCGAAGATCTTTTGCTTATCTTCTTCCGCGATCTTTAATTGTTTAACTGTATCGACGGCTCGGGCGAGCGGAAGCGGCACCGGCGGCGAATCGCTGCCAAACACGACGTGATCAATGCCAACCGTATCGATGGCGCATTGAACTGCCGGCGGATGGTAGCAAACGGTGTCGAAATAGAGTTGCTGCATGTAGCTCGCTGGCGGCCGGGTCATCACATCAGGTTCCCAGGGTCCGAAGCTATCATCTTTTCTCAACTCGTAACCAAAGCCATATCTCCCCGGCAGCATCGGCAGGGCGCCGCCCACGTGAGCACAAATCATCTTGAGCTTGGGAAATTTCTCGAAACCACCCGTGAATATAAATCGGGTTAAGGCCAAAGTGGTGTCGAACGGCCGACCGAGCATTTCCGGCAAGCGCAGAATTTCCATCTTTTCATTGCCGATGGTAAATTTTGGCGGGTGCACGAAGAGCGGGACGTCCAGCTCGTTGACCAGTTGAAAGAATGGTGTGGCGCGCGGCGAATCGAGATACTCACCATTGGTGCTTGACCCGATCATAATACCTTTGAGCTTGTACTCGCGAATGGCCTTTTCGGTCTCCTTGAGAATTTTGTCATTGTCGTACGGCACGGAGCAGGCTAGCCCGAGCAAGCGCTTGGGATACTTAGCCGTTAGCTCGGCGGCATGCTGGTTGAATTCCTGAACGACTTTCAACGGATCGTATCCCTCCGGTGAGCGAATCCAGTTGTTGCCGAACACCGTAAGACTTACTCCAGATTGATCCTGTTGCCTGAACAACTCATCAATATCGAAAATCGAGCGCGGCGACTTGGCATGATACCAGCTCTTCGGAACCAGATGGGCGTGACAATCAATAATCATCGTGAAAATGTCCTTTCGACAACCTTAGCGGGACGGCAATGCAGATGTCAATTTGCCCACGGTCACTTTACGATGAAGCGGATTGTGATGCCACTCCTGAACCTGCGGCGCGTTCGGCGTAAGAAAGCATATTAAACATTGACGACGATTGATGACACATAATGATCTTGAAGCGGCCACCGTCGTGAGCAATGATCTTGCGTTGATTGGAGGTCTAGATCATACGACGGTTCGGCTAAAAATTGGATGCGGCATAAAAAAGGCTCGTCTTTTGACGAGCCTTTTTTTAAACTGGATCTGATCAGTTGAAAATTGTGAAAATCTATCGACGAAAATCGCTCACAACGCCGTTTCCTTCTTCGGCTCTTGACGAAGCGGCAATACCCGTCCCTCGGTCTTTTTCATCGAAACGTGACCCTCGAGGATCGCGCCATCACCGATTACTAGGCTTTGCGTGGTCACATCGCCCACGACCGATCCAGGCGGTTGAACTTCGAGCTTCTTCTCAGCCGCTACGTCTGCCATAACTTTTCCTTGAACGAGAATTGAGGCGGCAGAGATTTTTCCTTTGACAGTGGCCTGTTGACCAACGGTTATATGACCTTGGGCAACGATCTCGCCCTCGACTTCGCCATCAATCGTGGCTTGTCCGTCGAAATGCAACTTACCGTTAATTTTAGTCCCAGATCCGAGATACGCTCCGACGTCTGCCGGTAAACCCGATGGTCTGTTGGTTTCGGCCATGATTTCCCCCTTTTTTTTGTGAGACTGAATGAATTCCGAACTATAATTCACGACACCAAAGTTGTCCATGTTTTTTTTGCCAGCTTTGAGCAAAGGATCAAATTGCTTTCCATCGAAGACTTGGGTTTGGTATAACCACATGGACGTGCCCACCATTTGATCCCAGTTGTTTATACAATATCCGAGTAGGAGAGTGGCTATGCAGATTGACGATCTCAGAGACTATCTCGATATCCTCGAAGAATATCGTGAAGTGCAGCGGATCGATGCCGAAGTGGATTGGAATCTCGAAATGGGTGCAATTACTCGTCGGGTTTATGATTTAGGTGCGCCTGCAGCTTTGTTTGAAAATGTGAAGGGCTATCCGGAAGGCTTTCGCGCCCTCGGCGCTCCGCTCGGGCCGAGTAAACATCCGGGGCATGGCTTATTCGCGCGCACCGCCTTGGCGATGCATATGTCGCCGACAGCGAGCCCTCAAGAAATTATGTCGACTTACTTGAAACGCAAAGAAAAGCTTATAGCACCGACTGTGGTGAAGAGCGGACCATGCAAAGAGAATATCGATCTGGGTGAGGCCGTCGACGTGCTTAAGTTTCCAATTCCTCTGATCCATGGTGGCGACGGCGGCCGATACATTGGGACGTGGCACACCGTGATAACCAAAGATCCAGACAGTTCATGGGTAAATTGGGGCATGTACCGTCTGATGGTTCACGATCGAAACACGCTGGGCTGTTTGTTTCCAGCGCAACAGCATATCGGACAAATCTATCAGAAGTATGAAGCCCTGAATAAGCCAATGCCGGTGGCGGTGGCGATTGGCGGCCAGCCAGTCATACCGTTGGTGAGCTGCGTGATGTTGCCGCCTTATGTCAACGAGGTTGATGTCGCGGGTGCATTGCAGGGGGGGCCAATACCGCTCGTGAAGTGCGAAACCGTAGATCTTGAAGTTCCGGCTTCTGCGGAAATTGTTATCGAAGGAGAAGTGTTGCCGCATGAGCGGCGGATTGAAGGGCCGTTCGGCGAGTATATGGGCTATGAAGCGGGTAAGTCCTCGCCGAAGCCGATTCTAAAGATCACGGCCATCACGTACCGCAATAATCCGATCTTACCCTTCTCTAATATGGGAATGCCCGTGCACGAAGGACAGACCGCCACTGCATTGATCAAAGGGGCCGAAATCTATGCCGAACTAAGGAAACTTGGCTTGCCCGTCAAAGGAGTATTCTGTCCGCCGTTCGGGGTTGGCCACATGTGCGTCGTGTCAACTGAAGTTCCGTTCATCAACTTCGCCCGGCGGGTCGCTCATGCTGTTTGGGCCACCAAACCTGGACTCTTTGTGTATTACATCGTGGTTGTCGAGGCTGATGTCGATCCGACAAATATGGATGCGGTGCTGCACGCCATCACTACCAAATGTCATCCTGTCAATGGCATTCATCACGTGCCGCATATTCCTGGGTTTCCGGTGCTGCTGCCATTCTTGCCGCCCAAGGAAAGGTTGATCGGCGATGCGGCCGGCGTGATCTTCGACTGCACATGGCCGAAAGACTGGCCTCGCGAAAGCATCCCGGAGAAAGCGAGTTTCGAAAATCTCTGGCCCGCCGATTTGCAGGAGCGCGTACTAAAAAATTGGGAAAACTACGGATTTGGCAGCAAGGACGTAAAAAGTTCTCGTTAAGGAAATTTCAGACAGAGTAAGAAACGGTATGCAGGCCATCACGGAACCCGGTAGCCGGGCTTTGAATAAGGCAACGCGGTACGACCGCAAAAATGAACTAGCAACAAACACACTAGCGTCGAACAGCCCGTCGGTTTTGCGCAACAAATCCACCATCATTGTGATCCGATGGCCGGTAGTGTTGATCAGTTGCTCCCTAGTCCTATTTCGTGCCGCGCCGATACCTTTGCCCTTTCTCGTCGGCTTGGCGGTGGGAGTGTATGCTCTGTCGAATATCGGCTTATACTTCGTCGACGAGTCTCGTTTCCACCAGCTCAAATTTAATGTTTGGCTCATTGCGCTGGATACCGGGGTTTTAACTGCGTCTCTGATGCTTAACGGCCATGCGGAAACGAACTTGTATCTCGCTTATTTTCTGCTGATTCTTATCTGTGCTATTTTCGAAAACCCCCGCGTCATAGCGCTCATTTCGCTCGCGGCACCGTTTGTCTACGCGGCGTTTTTCTTCGACGCGACAAATCGCGATTCGGGAAGTTATCTTCAGCTCGTTTTTTTGACGATCGTTGGAATTTTTTATGGTCATTTTGCGCAGCTGGTTCGATCTGAACGACTTTTGACGGAGAGAGCTGAGCAGCGGAGCCAAGCGAAAACGGAACTGCTGAATATTTTATCCCATGAGCTCAAAACCCCGCTCACCGTCATCGCGAGTTACAGCCAAGCCCTGAAAAACGCTGCCCTCGGCGAGATCAATCAAGATCAAGAGCGAGCACTGACTAAAATTCTGCAGCAAACGAATCACTTGGAAAATATAGTTAATGTGATACTCGAATCGGCTAGCGTGGAAACTGGAGCGGTGGCTGTTCGTCGGGAAGAGTTGGTGCTGTCGGAATTTCTCGATGAACTTCGGCAAAACTGCGAGGGAACGATTATCAACTCGCGCATCGCTTTGAAATGGGATTATCCGACGTCAATGCCCGTGGTAACCTCTGACCCAGGGAAGCTGAAAATTATTCTACTAAATCTCATCAATAACGCAGTCAAGTTCACCGACGACGGTGAGGTTTGGGTATCGGCGCGGTATGAATGTGAACACGGGAAGATGATTTTTGAGGTGAAAGATACCGGGATCGGAATTGCGCCTGACCAACTGCCGTTCGTGTTCGATAAGTTTTGGCAGGTTGACTCGGGGCGAACTCGAACCCAAAGCGGTATTGGAATGGGGCTTTATATTGTGAAGGCGTTTACTGACTTACTGGGGGGCAGTGTGAGGGTCAACAGTCTGCTTGGACAGGGAACTCGGTTCGTCGTGGAGCTGCCAACACGATAGGTGATCTCTTTATCAGCCGGCCTTGGGGGTAGTGTTCTCTTCCTCTTCAACCCATTCTTGAAAGCGGCTTTCCAGAATACGCCATTGCCCACCGACTTTGAAGGCTGGAATCTGCCGATTCTGAATCATGCGGTGCAGCGTTCGTTTAGAAATTTTGAGAATTGTCGCGGCTTCGGCTAGGGTCAATAGCTTTATGGCTGTGTCGGGTTTTTTCATCGATTCCACTCCCTAAGCTCGCGAAACTTGAGCAAGTGGTATGCCAGAAAATAACGGGACGTAACTGGTGATATTTCGCTGCATTTGGACTTAAAGGTCGCAGGGCACCCAAAACATTCTGGTCAAAAATCGACACCTTCGAACTGGCCGTGACAAAAATGGCAGCTTCACAAACGGATTTCCGCTAGCACAACGAAAACGAGGCTGGCCAAAGCGAGCCGAAAATTTTTGAAGTGGTGCGAGGGAGGGGATTTGAAACCCTACGAGCGGATAATGACCGCGATCGCGAGGACGCCGAAGTGTTTGATATTTGGAAGCTGAAGAAGACCCGCGAATAAAACTCGCTCTCCCGAAAGGTCCCGCATTTGACCCATCAAATCCCGCAAAAACCGAAACGGTTTCGGTTGCCCCATGTTGGATCTTTAGGCCCCTTGCCGGGTCTGGCTTTTGCCGGCTAAGACTAGGCTATACCCCGCCTGCAAACCTGGAGGCCGGAGCCAAGGTTTATGGTCTACCTTCGGCTTCTCGTGACTGGACAAGGTGCCGGAGCTGCCAAATCTATTGCCCTCCTCGGACCGGCCACACAGAATGGAGGTTCTCCTTGCCAATCGCGACGGCACCACCAGCCGGCAGATAGTCGATCCACGCAAGCGTCGCTGGGCTGAGCGCATGGCTCGTCGAGGACCAGTAGGCATCCGATTGTACGTTGACGAATGGATGGCCAGGAGGCAATGCTGGAAAAAGTTGACCAAAATCAATCAAGCTTTCTAGCTCCTTGATATTCGGTAGGCGCCAGTCGCCCGCGACACTCTCATCCGTGAGGCCGCAACTACTGTGGCCTAAGGTGTTGGCGGAACTCAGCGCATCTGTCCAACTTTGGGGGGCCAAAACAATCGGCATCTTTCAGCCAGATTAGCTCAGTAAGATTATCGATCACCGTACCATTAGCGTTGTCTGAAAAGCGCGGGCTCGGTGGAACTACGCCTTTCCGCAGCGCCCCATCATCCCCAGTAGCGTAACTCGTTGTTTGTCCCGTCCTTGGCACCGGTGAGCGGATTGCAGAGACGGGTGTGCAGTCGAGCACGGCTACCTCGATAGTGGAAACCCCGTCACTTAATGTGCCAACGCAGTCGTTAGGCACCGCTCCTGAAAAACTGAATGCTCCGCCCTTGTTGGTTTTAGTAACATTGGCGTTTTCCCATGTGATGATCGCGTTCTTTGCTGCCTTATTGCCCTTTACAACAGCTACACCGTTTTGAAACTCTGCAACAGTGATATTGATCGCATCCGCCGTTGAGACAAGACCGATGATTAAAACAACTCCGATGACAAAGCCTAAACGCCTTCGCATTGGACTCTCCTCCGTCAGATTGATTTAGTTCTTTGCTAGAGCAACAGTAGTGCCGAGGTCCATAAAAAAAGAATGGCGGGAATTTAATTAGGTTTTTCCCGCTGACAGTCGCGTAGATGCGAAAATAATTTTGAATAATTTTCAACGATGCAATGAGCCAGGGCAAATTCGTTGGCTCCGTGATAGCATTTATCCGAAAGGTCTTGATCGGGTTTCTCGCAGATACGCAACTGACCGTCGCTTCAACGCGCAAATGTCTCCAAAAATTGTCTCCATGCTCTA
>DATBEY010000407.1:0-2784 GCA_036558765.1 Binatia bacterium
CGAGAGCGGCTTCGCCATCGCTGGCGGAGACTTTAATTGCACTCCGGATTCGCCGGCGATGACTTGGTTTCTCACCCATTCGGGTTTCATTGATGCCTACGGAACTCTGCATCCCGGCGCAGCGGAATTCACCTGGAGCAAAAAAAATTTCTTTGCGCAAAATCATCGCCCGATTCTTCCCGACCGTCGGATCGACTACCTGCTTGCGGAACCCGCCTTGGCGAAAAATCGACTCAGGCGCTGTGAAGTCATTTTCGATGCACCAGCCAGCGGCGGCGTATTTGCGTCCGATCACTTCGGCGTTCTGGCGGAGTTCGACCTGTCTGCCGGCCGAATTTAAAGTGTTGGCTGGATGATCCTTACTGCCACGTAACAGCGTCGGTGATGACAATTTCCTCGGAGGAAACCAGCGAGCGCGTGCCGTCGTCCCAGTGGACGTTCACCAGTTGCCCGCCTTCGCCTTCCAGCTCGTAAATAATCGTCCCCTCTGTCGCTGCACTGATAGCGCCGTCGACGTCCAGGATTTCCGCAGCCGCGCGACAACGAATCCCTTTTAGACTCACATCGATCATTTTCACTCCAGAGATTATTACTGATGGATGTGTACGGAGTCGAAGAAGCAAACTCTAAACACGGATGAGTGTTCATTTCAACCGTGCAGCGGCGGCGCGGAATATTTAAAGAGAAGCTTTTTCGTGAGCGTCCGAGCGACAGGAAAACTCCGCTCCGCGACTGTCGCAGAACGTCGTTTTCAGTAAATTGAGTTCTGGTTCGAGGCAGCTCTCAGGCTACCAGCCCCACTTGCAAATCCATGACGTTGGTCAACGTTGGTCCGGTAAATAAAAGATCATGAGTAGCTTGCAGCAGATGATAGGCATCATTTCTGTCGAGGAATGCTGCAGGATCCAAGCCCTGGGCGATGGCACGTTCGACGGTTGTGCCATCCACAATGCCGCCCGCTGCAGCGGTTGGTCCGTCTGTGCCATCGCTGCCGGCACTCAGCACGACAACTTGATTGACACCGTTAAGCTCGATCGCTGCCGACAATGCAAATTCCTGATTCCGTCCGCCGAGCCCGTCCCCTCGTACCGTGACCGTCGTTTCACCGCCGCCGAGGACGCACGCCGGTCGCGAAATTGGCGAGTTGTTTGCGGCAATTTCTTTTAACAGCGCAGCAAATGAGCGAGCGACAACTCGGCTTTCACCCTGAACCGCTGCGGAAAAAACCCGCGTCTGATAACCCAGCTCTTCGGCCCGCCGCAGGGACGAGCCGAGCGCAGTCCAAATGTTGCCGACAATCACATTCTGCACGCGTTCAAAAATCCCGCTGAGATCCTTCGGCGTTTCAGCGATCTGTCCCCGTGCGCCAGCCTCTAGATAGTCAAGCACGGCAGATGGAACTTTCTCACCGAGCTGATACCGCTGAATGATATCCAGGCAATCACCGTAGGTGCTGCTGTCCGGCACCGTCGGACCCGACGCGATCGTTTCCAGTGAATCTCCAACGACGTCGGAGAGCACCAGGGAGATCAGCGTGGCAGGTGCCGCAAGGCGAGCCAGCTGGCCGCCCTTCATGCGGGACAAATGTTTACGCATGGCATTGATCTCGAAGATATTCGCGCCGCACTTAAGCAGCGCCTCGGTGGTGCGTTGCTTGTCGACCAGTGATAAACCTTCCGCGGGATACGGCAGCAGCGCGCTACCGCCGCCGGATAACAGAAAAAAAACCAAATCGTCCTTATTGCACTGCTGCAGCAGTTCAGCGATGCGGCGCGCTCCGTGCAGCCCCGCATCGTCCGGCACGGGATGGCCCGCCTCGATAACTTCCGTTGTTTGAAGTTTCAATCCGTGGCCGTATTTGACCACGACAATTCCTCCGGCAAGTCTGTCGCCGATCAATGCTTCCATTGCCTGCGCCATCCGCGCCGCTGCTTTGCCACAACCGGTGATATAGATCCTGTGAAACTGATCGAGATCGAAAAAGTGCTCGCCGACCTGAAGCCGCTGAGCTTGCCGTTGAACCGAATTATTGATCGCGGCGAGGGGCTCAGCAGCCGACAGACCTGCGAAAAATATCTCCCGCGCATGTGCGCGCAGATCGAACAGCGACGGCATTGGCCCGCCCTTCATTTAGAATCAATGTGGGGGCACGCGGAAAGGGCGATGATCGGCTTTGAAAAGAAAGAGTGAGGAGTGTGTTTAAGGGTGTGGATCGAACAATCGGAAGCCGCCGAAACCATACTCGCCGATTTCTTTCCCGGTGTTCGCATCATAGATGTCGATGAGCATGTTCTTTTCCGGATGACCGGCGAGAAAGCGCGAAAAGATTTCGACGAACTGTTCCTTCTCTGTTGCGCTGGCATGCACGAAGCCATCGCCAACGTACAACCGGTGCGGTCTCTTCGTACTGTCCAGGCGCACCCAGTAGCGAGAGCCGTTGTTGCCAACCTTATCCAGCCACTTTCTGTATTCCGAGACCCGCGCTTCGATTTCCTTGAAGCTTAGGGTTTGGGCGGCGCTTATTATGGGGAAAACCAGCACGAATGCGAAAGCCAAGACCGTAATCTTGCTTCGCATCCGCGCTGGTTTTGGAGTTACTGTCAAAACGATCAATTGACTTTGATTTCGACCCGACGATTCTTGGCGCGACCTTCGCGCGTCTTGTTATCCGCAATCGGTTTGCTCTCGCCGAATCCCTGTCCCGACACACGACCGGCATCAACGCCTTTCTTGACGATGTAGTCTTTCACAGAGTTGACGCGGCGCTCCGACAAACGTTGGTTA
>DATBEY010000408.1:0-3251 GCA_036558765.1 Binatia bacterium
AATGTAAGGGCGATTCATGAATCGCCCCTACGACTGTCTCCCAATTTTCTGATCGAGGAACTCGCGCCACTCGCGCGCGACTCTGTCTTTTAACTCCCGGCTCGCGCCGCTGACTTTGGGGAATTTTTCCCGCCATTCGTAGGGACGCGTGGCATCGATCACAGCCCGTGAGCTGTGCCCCACCTGATCACGCGCGATCCGCGGGTCGAGCGGACCGCTCCAGGCGCGGCGTACAATCTCAATCGACTCCGCCGGATCGGAGCGGCTGCTCAGCGCCCAGATAAATTCTTCCGAATTGGTAATATCGACATCGTCATCCACCACGACGACATAGCGGCCGAGATACGCGCCGGAGCGGCACTGGCTCGCGATCATACCCGCCTGGCGCGCATGTCCCGGGTAGCGCTGCGTAATCGCAACAACCGTCAAAAATCTCCCGCCCGCCGGATGGCACCATACGCCTTTGACGTCGGGCACTCCCGCTTCGTCAAGTGCATTCCAGATCAGCGAGGAGCGCATCAGTGAAAAATGCAAGTTGTCGCCGCTCGAAGGCTTCAACAGTGGAAAGCCGCAGAGAATGGGGTCGTTGCGGAAATAAAGCGCCTTTACTTGAATCACGGGCACGGCAGGTTGGTTACTTGCATAGTAGCCCGTCCACTCGCCGAAAGGACCCTCAGGCATGACATCGTCCACGGCGACTTCGCCCTCGATGGCGATCTCCGCGTCGGCAGGAATCGGCAAACCCGTCAGCGGACCGTGAACGACCTGCAGCGGCTTGCCGAGAATGCCGCCGGCATAGTCGTATTCATTCACCCGATTGGGCACATCGGTCGAGGCGACAACAAAATTGATGGGATGATGGCCGAAAGAAACCGCGATCGGCAACGGCTTTCCCTGCGCATGATATTTATCTCGATGCACGCGCCCGTGTTTGCCGGGCGACATATGCAACCCCAACCGATCAGGCCCATGAACCATGATCCGATACGTGCCGACGTTCACCCAGCCTTCGTCGGGATCGCGGGTAATCACCAGATCGTCGGTGCCGATGTAGCGGCCGCCGTCGAGCTCGTGCCAGCGCGGCACGGGAAACTGGAGGACGTCGACGTCTTTTCCCTTCTTTGTGTTCTCGAACAGCGGTCCGCTTGAAACAGTCTCTGCGCGAAGCGGAGAAATTTTTTTCACCTGCCGGCGCCAGCTCTGAACGAAATCCATATCGCTCAACCCGGCATCCATGCCGAGTGTCAGCGCGAGCCGTTCCACCGAAGAAACCAGATTGGCCGCGACTCGGTGGCCGTGGGGATAGTCTTTTATACGGTCGAAGAGAACCGCCGGACGCGTCTTCGAGCGCTCGTTGATCAGTTCCGTCAACGTTGACAGCTCGAGATCCCAATGAACATTTTCTATGGTCATCAACTGACCAAGTTTTTCAACCTCATCGAGCCATGTGCGCAGATCTGGCATATTTTCTTTCAACAAGGTGCGGGGGGGTAAACTCCGGTTTAAACGTTTTGAACGGCTTGAACGGCCTCTTACTCTCTTGCCGCTGGCACCGCCGGCGCTGGCGCTGCATGCAACGAATTCTCCGGCTCTTCTCGATAGAGTCCGAAGGCTTCGATGATCGGAATGTCATTGACGGAGAATAAAATCGCTTCTTCGGTCTTTGAGCGATTGACGTGCTCATGCCACGCCCAGTTCGGTAGCGCGAAGCAGTCGTGCTTTGTCCACTCCAGTGTTCTGTCGCCGATAACACTGGAGCCCTCACCGGCGACGACAAAATACGCTGCGCTCGAAGTGTGGCGATGTCTTTTCGTCTGCTCCCCCGCACGAAGCAATTGAATAGTACAGCTGAGCGTTCGAAGTGTGTGTCCGCCAGTCATCGGATTAATATATTCCAGCGCCACGCCATCGTACGGACTTCCGGCTTGATCAGCGAGCGCGCGCAGTTGCGGCTCGATGTCCTTCCAGGCGTAGCGCAGCGGCACGTTTTCGTGCTTGGCTCGCTCCCAGATCGGCCGAATCGCGCCGGCACGCAACTGTAAATAGTCGCCGGGCTTGTCCCGAACAGTCTGAACTTTGTTTCCGGGATAAGGCTCATAAAAGGGTTGATTCAGTGCCAGCAAAAATGGCACATCGAGCGCGTCGACCCAAACCGCAGTTTCTCTTGTTGGATTGCGGTGATCGTGCCAAGTCCACTGCGGCGTCAGAATCAAATCGTACGGCTCCATCGGACATTTTTCGCCGTCGACCACGGTGAAAACCTTGCCGTCGCCTTTAATGACAAACCGAATCGCCGCCAGTGTGTGCCGATGCGCCCAGGCAATCTCGCCGGGCTTAATCATTTGTATGCCCATCAGGAGCGTGTGCGTCGTCGCGTTGTCGTTCAATCCGGGGTTGTTAAACAAAATGCTGCGGCGGGCCGTGAAACTCTCTTCCAGCACATCGCAGGCCTCGAACAATTTTTCCTGAACCATTCGCCACGGCCAGAGATACGCATCGCCACGCGGCCGCGGCCCGCCGATCGCGCGGTTCAGTAGATCCTCATAGATCCACTGTCCCGTCAGATGCGCTTCGGCCAACTCCTGGTTGAATGCATCCAGAGATTTTTTCATTTCCCGCTTGATCTCTTTCATTCCTTCAGCTCGTTCACACGTTCAACGCTTGCTTGCAAGCCGTCTTCTTTCCGGCCTGCGAACAGTTTCCGCAATTGTCATTTCGAGCCCGAGGCGAGAAATTTTTCTCCGTATGCGGCTGAAAATGCAAGATTTCTCGCTCCGCTCGACAAGATAAGTCATGCCTGGCGACCTAGTTTCGTTGAACGTTTGAACTTCCGGGAGTTACGTCTTTGCCGCGCTTCGGCGAACTCCTTCATAATAGAACCCATCGAAATAAATTTGCCATGCCATCATCGATTCTTCCGCGGCGCGCAATGCAGCTTGTCGTTCTGCATCGTTGGCCAGGTAATTTTCCAGTAACTGAAGCGACCCGTCGCCGTGCACCTGATCGACGGCATCGTGCATCCACCAAAATTCCGTTTCTTCTTTTGATAGCCCGAGCTGACGGCGCCAGTGCTCATCTTGATGATGCGAGAAGTTGCCGCACTGCGGGGCGTTCGTCCGCTCGAGGACGAGCTTTGCCGCAAGCCCCTCGTACCAGGTTCGATTCTTCGTCAGCGCTTCCCAGGCGCGCATCGCCACCACGGTCGTTGGCAGCGGTCTGGCGTTGATGATATCCTCACGGCTCAACCCCAG
>DATBEY010000409.1:0-4369 GCA_036558765.1 Binatia bacterium
ATCGCTTTACCGTTGATATCGAGACTCCGGCCGGAGCCGGGTTTGACGTCGCTGGTTTTACAAACCCTTACGAAATTTCCCATGCTTTAGATCCCTTTCCCACGCGTGCGCCTAAAATTTTCCGGTAACTATACGAACTTGGCAGGTGGATTCAAGAGGAGCCGATAAACGGAACCTTACTGACGGTTGCGTCGATCACTGATCCGCTGTGTTCAACGGATACCACTGTTCCTGGATTCCAGTATTCCTTGCCCAGGTAGCCCAAAGCAATTGGCCGACTGAGCCGAGGCGACATCACGGAGCTAGTGATTGTACCGACCACTTTGCTGTCCGCGTGGATCGAATCGCCGGCTAACGCAGGAGTTGAACCGTCGAGCACGAGTCCGCAAAGCTTTTTGTTGACATGGCCTCGGGAGCGAATACGCTCGACGATTTCCTGGCCCAAGTAGCAGCCCTTGGTGAAGCTCACGGCGTCATCGATGCCGACCTCGAGCAACAAATTGTTTTCATTGAAGTCGAGACCATAGCGGGGAATACCATTTTCGACGCGCAGTATATTTTGCGCCTCTGCACCGACCCAGGTGGCCGAAAATTGTCGGCCGCCTTGGCTCAAGGCGTGCGCTACCTGGATGACGTTGGCACGCGGGACGACGAGATCGAATGCTGGATCGCCGCCGCGATCTTCCCGGATAATACAAATGGCCGCGCCCTCAATGTCGATCATCGCATGCTGTTTTGGGCGAGTCGGCAGCGGCGTATGGCTCAGCAATTTTTGCAGAACCATTTCGGCGCTCGGGCCTTGAAGGGAAAGAAACGTATACTCGGCGGTGCGATCGGCAATTTCTACGTCGTCGGCTATGAGATAACGTTGCAAATGCCCGAGGACCTTGGCTTTCAGATTTTCCCAGAAGTCGAGATAGAACGAATTCATCGCGCAAAGCACCCGGACATCGGCGATCACTTTGCCCTGTTGGGTCAGAATTGCTGCGTATTGGCCGTCAAAAGGATTCAAGCGGCGCAGATCGTTGGAGAGCATTCCCTGTAAAAAGGCGAGGCGATCCGGACCGGTGAACTGCAATAATGCACGGTCGGGAACATCGATCAGCCCGACCGCACCGCGCAATACGCGGTACTCGGCCGCCGGATCGCCAAAGTGCTGCGGTAGCAGCCAACCTTCATATTCGGCGAAAACGGCACCGTGTTCCCGATGAAAATCTGTCAGTGTGGATGCGTTGGCCATATGCCGAAAAATATACCGCCTGGCCTGAGTGTTGACAATGCAACGGCGGTCATTCGCCTTTAATGTCCGTTAAGCTTTGGTTGATGGAGGATCTTGCTGGAGATGAGATAGGGCAACGGATTTATTCGCAGAAAAACAGCAGTTCTTGACAGACCACCGAGCGTGAACGGCAAGGCGCGGCGTTGAACCGATGCTTGCCTCAACCGTCCAACCCAGCCGGAGCAAGTTAAACGGCGCTGCGGAAACGCAATTTTCGCCGGCGGGCACCGGAGCGATATTTTTTTAAACGCAGCGGCCGCCATCCTTTTTCGGCCGTCACGCTGCTCCAGCGATTCAATCCGTGACGAAGAAAGCTTGGATCCAAGCCCAAGGTTTCACAAACGTTGATGAATGAAAAAATCCAGTCTTGCTCTTCGGTCGCATTGATCCAAGACTGTGCCTCTTCGAGGTACCTGCGCTTCCGTCCCGCACATGGACGAGGGTTCGCCGAAAGGCAGGATACTGCATCTTCGAGAACGGCGGCCATCAGTCTGCGTTCCGGGTCGGCGAACTGGGTTCTCCTGATGGTGGCGTAAAACTGCTCCGGCACGAGCGTATCCGGCTCGAAAAGCTTTAGCCCATCTGGATTGAACATCGTCGGTGTTGTAGGTCTCATACAGACTCCTGTGAGCGCAGCTCGAGAATCTGTGATCAGATTAGGAACAAACCGATACATAGGCAAATTCATAATTTCTTATTGTTTCATAGAAAAAATCACACTAAGATCGCGGCATGGAATGGCTGAATTACCACCATCTTTTATACTTTTGGACCGTCGCTCGTCTAAGCAGTGTTTCACGCGCCGGTGAAGAGTTGCATCTCACCCAGGCGACCGTGAGCGCGCAGCTCAAATCGCTGGAGGGATCGCTCGGCGAGAAGCTCTTTCGCAAAACCGGGCGGCACCTGATTCTCACGGAGACTGGCAAGGTCGTATTTCGCTACGCCGACGAGATCTTTTCCCTGGGCCGAGAAATGATGGGGACGCTCAAGGGACGACCGCAGGGGCGTTCTGCGCGGCTCACGGTGGGCGTCGCCGACGTGATGCCCAAGCTAGTCGCTTTTCAGCTGATTGAGCCGGCGCTCAAACTCGCCGATTCGCATCGGATCATTTGCCGCGAGGGGACGAACAAAGAACTACTGTCGGCATTGGCGGTGCACGATATCGACGTTGTTTTGACCGATAGCCAAATCGATCCGGCGATAAACGTGAAGGCATTCTGCCATCTGCTCGGCGAGTGCGGCATGACTCTGTTTGGAACAGCGAAATTGGCGAATGCCTATCGCCGCCCGTTTCCTCAATGTCTCGATGGCGGGCCTTTTTTGTTACCGACGTCCAATACGGCGGTGCGGCGTTCACTTGACCAATGGTTTGAGACAGAAAAAATCCGTCCCGTCATCGTTGCCGAATGCGAAGATAGTGCTCTGCTGCAAGTATTTGGCCAGCGCGGCCTCGGATTGTTTTTTGCGCCGTCGGTGATCAGCGCCGATGTACGGCGCCAATATAGCGTCAAGATTATCGGCAGGACGAGCGCAGTGCGCGAACAGTTCTTTGCGATCTCGCTCGACCGCAAGCTCAAACATCCTGCGGTAGTCGCGATCTCGGAAGCCGCCCGCGCACGGCTTTTTGACTGAAGAGCCTTCCCGCCTGGTACCGTCGAAATTCTCGAACATTATTCCCGCCAAGAGTGCCAAACCACGCTAAGTTGCGAATTGTAAAGTTTCGTTTGTGGTCTTGGCGTTCTTTGCGCGAGATCTACCTAAGCGCATTGGGTTCTTCGTACGCTTCTTTGCAAATCGGACTCCGCTAAGGGATTTGGCATCTCAGTTCCGTCATTCCCGCATGCTCTTAGCGGGAATCTAGGCGGAATCCGGACTGGACCCCCGATTAAAACATTCGGGGGTGACGAGTTGCGTGTGATGTGCAGAGACTGGGCTAGACGCAGTCCTTCTGGCGGCTTGCACAGGACTATAGATTCTTGGAAACCTGCCAACCTTGCGATAAAGTCGGCGGCATTACATCAATAAGCCGCTCGGGCCTGAGCGGTTTTATTTTCGCCGGGAGGAATTCATGGAAGTCAAATCGGTCAAGGAAGTACATACAGAATTGCTGATGCATAGCGTGCGCTTCGCCAAAGACGAGCAGGGCCGGCGCAAAGGACAGGACGTGCTGTTCAAATGGCCGGAGATCGAAAACAAACTGGGCGAGCACAAACATATCTATGTCGTTGACGCTCGCCTCGGCTCGAACAATCACACGCACCGGCTTTGGTACGATATCATCCCGCCGCACACCGAAGAGGGTCAGGACTGGCGTACGCTCGGCCATCGCCATACGGTGGAGGCGATCATTTACTTTTTGAAGGGCCACGGCCATAGCATCATTGACGGGGAGCGCTACGACTGGGGCCCCGGCGACTTGCTGAGCGTGCCCATGTTCTCCTGGCATCGACATATCAACGACAGCGACGAGCCTGTGTTGCGCATCGCATCCACCACCGGCCCGTTATCGCTGGCTCTCGGTCAAGCGGTTTATGAAGACGAGCGTTTCCCCGAATTCTGGATTTATGCTCAAGAGGGCGAAGACGCGCGCAAAACGCTGATCCCTGGCGGAGGCGCGCAGCTCGACAACGGCCAAACTCCGCGCAACCGCAGCGCTGAAATGTATGCGGAGCAGGTGGCATTCGCGATGCACGAAGAACAGCTCAGGCGGAAGAGCAAAGTGCTCGTCAGGCAAAAGGATCTGGTTTTCGAGCCGACGGCGATGGGCAATCTTGCTTACGTCGTCGATCCCCGCATCGGCTGCCATAGCAAAGCGCTCGGCGTCGTCATGGCGGAAATTCCTCCGGGCAAACGCTCTGGCGCGCACCGGCATCTGTACGATGAAATCGACCTGATCGTCGGCGGTAAGGGCAAAATTATCGTTGAGGACAAAGAATTCAATTTCGATACATTGGACGTGCTCTCGATCCCGGTTTTTCAATGGCACCAATATTTCAATACCGGAAGCGAACCTTTGCGTATTCTCGGCATCAATACGCGATTGGCCATGGATAATTTGGGACTCTCATTGACGCATCAGGGAGAACACGC
>DATBEY010000410.1:0-12006 GCA_036558765.1 Binatia bacterium
GCTTGTTCTTGTTGTTCGACGCTGACGCAATATTTTTTCAAGATCGCTTCATTGATGTTACCGTGCTCGTCGTTGGCATCGCTGTGGACGTTGTAGAAAAGCAGCGCATCTTTCGGCAGCCCGTAATGCCGCACCAATGCCTCCCCTTCGCCCAGTAATCCTTCTTCTTTGTGCTCCTCTTTCGGCGTGTATCGTTTCCACATGCGTCCTTCCGTGGCATAGGTCGCGGCGACACCTTCGAGCCAGCTTTGCTGCTTGGCAAAATTGAAAACCGCATCCACGGTATAGCGGTAGACCGGCAGTACATCGCCAAAACTCTCCATGACCTCGCGCGAAACTCCGAGCGCATCAGAAATTTCGAGCCACATATAATAGTGCGGTCCCAGGCGCCCACCGGCGACATCCTGCCCCTCCTCGTCGATGTATTTGCGCAATAGCAACCGGCGCGCCTCCGGAATCGGGCAATTGGCGATGATTTGCGCGTCCTTTCGATTGATGTTGGCGAGAAAATAATACCGGTTCTTGACGTATTCGATCAGCGCTTTGCGCGAGACTTTTCCCTGACTCAATGCGACGCGCCACGGATGCGGCTGTTTGATTCGGCCATCGCGCACATACCGGCGCCGCTCCTGCCAAATTGCCGCGAGGAATTCTTCAGTCAACCCACCTGCCCTCATTCAGCAACACTGCACCATTCCAGTACTCCAACAGTCCAACCTTCAGTACAAACTTTTGAAGAAACCGCTGTCCTCGAATCGTTTACAGAAACTGAGGTCGAGTTCCTCTTCGCCTTGCAACTGCGCAGCTTTCGGATTGATTCCGTATTGCGCCATGAGTTTGATCACCGCGTTCATCCCTTCGACTGACGGACAGGGTTTTTTGGGTAAAGCAGTGACTAATCCCTGGTAAGCATTCTCCATCTGTTCGGGCTTGCTCAATCGCAGATTGCGCGCGAGGCTCTTCATCACAATTTCTTTCTTGGCCGGCCTATGGATAAAAGCTGCGCCTTCCACAAGCGCCTTCGCGATGCTCTCGATCAGCGCCGGATTACTTTTAATCAGACTACGCGAGGTGACCAGCCCGGAAGATTGAAACTGGACGTTTTCTTTGCCCAGATCGACCAACACGCGATAACCTTCGCCGAGCACCTGCTGACCGATCTCCGGAGAAAGGCTGGTCGCATCGACGCTGCCGGAACGTAGTGCCGCCATTCTCTCGGGAACGCCGCCGACGCCGAGCAGCACGATATTGTCGCGGCGCGGCACCAATCCCAGGTGATCGAGAGCAACATAGGTCGCCAACGACGCGGAGCCCGCCGGCGTGCCGATCCCAACTTTTTTCCCTTTGAGATCCTCCGCGCTTTTGATCGTCGGCTTGGCGAGAAATAGATAGTCGAGCCGGTTTTCCAGCCCGAGAACCATGGCAAAGTCCCCTCCTCCGGTGTTTGCGTTGACGACATGCGTTCCACCGACCAGACCGACGGGGACCTGACCTGCCAGCATCGCCTGCATGGCTCGTCCGGCGATGATAAACACCAGCTCCGGCTCGATGCCGTATTTACGGAAAATTCCCTGCTCCTTGGCGATCCAAAGCGGCTCGACGTTATTACTGATCGCCCCATGAGCAATCAAAACTTTTGTCGCCTCCGCAGCCATCGAAAATGATCCCGCCGCAGCCATCACAGCGAATATCAATACCGAAATGAGCCCATTTCTCATCATTTCTTCCTGTTGCCTCGTGCCTTAAGGCTCTGGCTCACTATTGCCGAATGGCCTTTTTTACGATTTCCATCCGTGCACCGTGACATCGACGAGTTGCCCGACCGGATCGTGCACGCCCATTTCAGCAAAGCGGCCGTCGCGCGGTTTTTTATCCGCTTCACCCTTGGCGCCGGACGCCTGAGCCGTCTTCAAGGTCGATTCCATATCCTCAACTTGGAACCCAAAGTGATCGATTCCCTCACGCCCGCCCCGCGCCGGCAAAACCGCCATGTTGATATAACCATCGGTGAGGTAAATCGCCCGGTTGCCGTCGTCGCGCACTGGACCGCGCCATGCTTCGGTCATACCGAAGGTTTGCTTGTAAAAGTCCGCAGCCTTCTCCTGATCTTCGACTTTGATCGCGATATGTCTGATTTTCGCCATGATTCTTTCCTCCTCTAGGTTTATTGCCGATAAAGTTTTTCTACGAAGCCGCTTTTTTTGATTTCATCGAGAATACTATTGTTGACGTAACCTGGCGGAATTTGCTGGTTCGGCGCATTCATCATCTCGAGCTCCGAGCGCAACGCCTCTTCGTCGATGTACGGAATCGGCTTGAGCGTCGCGCGTAAGTCATCACACCAGAGCGAGATATGCTCTTCGCTCACTCCGCGCATATACTTGCTGAGAATTCGTGCCGTGCCGGGCTTGTTGGTTTGAAAATAATGCAGCGTTTCCAAATACGCCTGCATAAATCGCACGACCGCCGCTCGATCGCTTTTGAGCTTGCGTTCCGTCGTTGTGATCGGTGCGTCAACGCCGCGAAAACCCATCTCCTGCGCGCTTCCCCCCTTCATGTATTTGGCCATACCACGAAAAACCAAAAGCGCGCCCGAATCGCCGAGCACTCCGACTTCGATGCGCCCGGATTCAAGCCCTTGCGCGACACCCGGAGTTCCGCCCATCTGCAGAATCGTGACTTCGGAGTCCTTCAAGCCGATCTTCCTGAGCGCTGCGCGCAGGAAGGTATCGCCCCCCGAACCGTATTGCGTCACGCCGATAATCTTGCCTTTGAGATCTTTCATACTGTTCAATTTGGAGTCGGGCCGGAGAAACACGCGTTGCGACGAAAAGCTGGCGAGCGCCGAGAGCACGACAACGTCGGCACCCTGTGCCCGCGCTCTGAGCGAAGCCGGCGCACCGGCGGCGGCATAGTCCAAATCTCCAGCGATCAACGTCTGAATCGTACGCGGGGTGCCCGGGATTAAAATCACGTCCGCCGTGAATCCATACTTGGCTAGGATTCCCGAATCTCTCGCGACCCGAAGCATCCCCTGACTCGGATTCATCGCAACATGCGCCAGAGTCAATTTCTCGGCGGCCACTGGAACCGCGGCCAAAATGCAAACCAGCAATACAGCGTTGCGTAAAAATGATTTTGAATTTGCCACGCACCTTCATTTACTGCCCGGAGAATTTGCTGTCAACGGCCACGTGGCATTGAAGCGTTCAGCTTGACCGATAGCGACATCTGTCATACGAAGTAATCGGTTTTCAATTCCTAAAGGAGGAAACGTCATGTCTTTACACTGCAAGGCAAACGAAGTTCCCGAATACAACCGGACCCAAACCGGAGAGGCCGGAACCGGTCAGATGGTCGTGCGCAAAGGCTATGGTAACGAATGCAGCCTCATGATCGCGACCAGAAAGCCCGGGTATCACACCAAACCGCATCAGCACGAATCGGAGCAGATCAATTATGTTCTCGACGGCGAGATCTGGTTTTTCGTTAAGGATAAAGGCTACCTATGTAAGCAAGGTGACTTTCATCGTATCCCGGCCAATACAGTTCACTGGGCATTCAATCGCTCGGATAAAGATGCCACGGTGGCAGAAGCCCACGCTCCGGGATTGATCGGCGGGCGCGCCGGCGACAGCGCGGCAGCGCTCTTCGATGAAGGCGAGAAGCCGGAGATCCGCGGTCCCGGCACGAATCAGTTCGTCCCCTACGACCAGGCGAAAGCCGAGGCCGCGTACTTCAACAAATAGACGGCATGCGCACGTTTGAATCACGACCTCGACGGGCCGCCGGACTCTATTCTCTACTGGTCCTGTCGGTTCTGTATTCGTCGGTCGGATTGGCGCAGGAGCTCCGCCGGATTCACTATGGCACCACGACATCCACCGCGCATCTGCCGATCTGGGTTGCGAAGGATGCTGGGTTTTTCTCTAAAAACGGCTTGAACGTGGAGCCGATCCAGATTCGCGGCGGTGCTCTGATCACGATGGGAATTATGAGCGGCCAGCTGCAATTCTCCGGCGCCGGCGCAGAATCCGCCGTTGCTGCGCGCGTGGAAGGCGGCGATATCGTGCTGCTCGCCTGCCCGGTGGATTCCGATGCGGTCTATTTGATTGCACGTCCGGAAATCAAATCGCCCGCCGAGCTCAAAGGTAAAGCAACGGCCGTCACTCGTCTCGGCTCGACAACGCATTTTTATCTGCGCGCCGCGTTGCGGCAAGTTGGACTCGATCCCGAAAAGGACGTGACCATTTTGCAGCTCGGCACCGGCACCGAAACAGTATCGGCGATGGAAGGCGGCCGCATTTCAATGGCGGCATTGACCAATCGCTACGCGATTCCCCTGCTGCAGCGCGGCTGGCCGATGTTCGTCGATTTAAGCACGACGGATCTGGTTTATCCGTCATCGTGCGTCGCCAGCAGTCGTGCTTTTGTCAAGGCCGAACCGAAAACCGTCGACGATTTCTTGCGTGCTTACGTCGCGGCGATTCAGCTGATCAAGAAAGACCATAGCTTCGCCGAAAAAACTTTTGCCAAATGGCTAAGAGAAAAAGATTCCGACTTGATCAAGAAAACCGTCGAATCCTACGCCAAGCTGTTCAAGCCTGCGCCCTACGTGCCGGATAAAGGCATCGAAACCGTCATGAAAGACTTGGCCAATCGACGGCCGGTGCCCAAGGAATTCATCGGACGCCCCGAATTATTTCGCGACAACGCACCACTTGAGAAAGCCCTTGCAAAATGATCAAAAGAGTAACCCAACATTCTCGTCTTGCTTATGCAGCCAATAGCCTGGTCTTCTTCCCTCGCCCTTTGGGACAAGGCATGGGTGAGGGCGCCCGAACCGCAGTGTCTCTCCTGCTCACGATCCTTGCGCTCCTCTGGACACAACCGCTCGCTAACGCTCAGGAACTACGGCGCATCCTTTATGGCGTCTCGACTTCAATTTCTCACCTGCCGGTTTGGGTCGGCAAAGACACGGGCCTGTTCGCGAAAAACGGCTTGAACATCGAGCCCGTGCAGATTCGCGGCGGCGCTGTCAGTACCATGGCGATTATGAGTGGGCAGGCAGTGCTTTCTGGTGTCGGCGCAGGGTCAGTCGTGGCGGCGCGCGTCGAAGGCGGGGACATCGTGTTGCTGGCGTGCCCTGCCGACCTCGAACCGGTGTATCTCATCGCCCGGCCGGAGATTAAATCCCCCGCCGAGCTCAAGGGCAAAGCCGCAGGAGTCACTCGGCTCAACTCGTCGATTCATTTCTATCTCCGCTCCGCGACCAGAATGGTGGGCGTGGATTCGGATAAAGAAATGACCCTGCTGCAGTTGGGCGGCAGCGCGGAAATCAGCGCCGCGCTCGAGGCGGGACGAATCGCCGCAGCCGCGTTGACCATAAAGGACGTTCTACCATTCACGCAGCGCGGTTGGCCGGTGCTCGCCGATTTGACTAAATCCGATCTCGTTTATCCTTCGTCTTGCGTCACCAGCACCCGCGCGTTCGTCAAAGCCGAACCCAAAGTTGTCAATGGATTTTTGAACGCCTACGTGAGCGCAATCCGGTTGATCAAGACAGATCAGAAGCTGGCTGAACGATCCTTGCTAAAATGGCTGAAGGAAAAGGAATCACCGACTTTAAGCAAGTCTTTGGAAGCTTTCATCCGTCTCTTCAAACCGATTCCGTACGTGCCCGACAAAGGCATCGAAAACATTCTCAAGGATCTGGCCCTTCAACGGCCGGTGCCGAATGCTTTCATCGGTCACCCGGAGCTATTTCGCGACAACGGGCCGTTGGAACGAGCCTTACCGAAATCGTGAACACACGTGCTAAGCTATTGTGAAGCAAACACGTTGCAATCTTCATCGCTTGTAGGTTAGCGAATTGCAAAATGACCGGTACAAAAGCGGCCAAATCCCCCTCGTTCCCCCTTTGCCAAAGCGCAATGAAAGGAGGACTTCGTTGCACAAACATACGCAAGACTTTTCTTAATAGAATAGTGAGAAGGCAAGGATCTAAACCTCGGCTTTGGTCGGTGCGGGGATCCTTCACCCTCGCTCCAGAGAAAGCACGCGTCAAGATATTCCCTCCTCTTGCGGCCTCACTTTGCGCAATTTTTCTCTGTCTACTTTTCAACCCACCATTCTCGAGCGCCCAAGAGTTGCGGCGCATTTTCTACGGCACCACGGCGTCGCCGTCTCATCTGCCAATCTGGGTCGCAAAGGACGCCGGCTTGTTTGAGAAAAACGGGCTCAATGTTGAGCCCGTGCAAATTCGCGGCGGATCGCTGATCACGCTCGCGATCATCACCGGCAATTTGCAGTTCTCGGGAGCGGGAGCGGAATCGGTCGTCGCGGCACGCGCCAGTGGTGGCGACGTGGTCTTGCTCGCGTGCCCCGTCGATGCCGATCCGGTCTATCTGATCACACGGCCGGAAATAAAATCCGCGCAGGAATTAAAAGGCCAAGCCAGCGCGGTGACCCGCTACGGCTCTACAACTCATTTCTACTTGCGCGCCGCACTGAAATACGTCGGACTCAATCCGGAAAAAGATATGACGATTTTACAAATGGGGGCCGGGCCGGAAATCGTCATTGCCCTCGACCGAGGCGTGATCGCGGCGGCCGCGCTGACGACGCGTTATGCAATGCCGTTCTTACGGCGCGGCTGGCCGGTGCTCGTCGATCTCAGCAACACCGACTTGGTCTATCCCTCTTCCTGCGTGACAAGCAGTCGCGCGTTCGTACGCGCCGAGCCCAATACTACCCATGAGTTTCTGCGCGCGTATGTCGCCGGCATTCACCTGATTAAAAAGAATCTCGCTTTCGCGGAAAAATCGTTTGCCAAATGGATGCGCGAAAAAGATCCCGGCATCACCAGGAAAACGGTCGCATCCTATGCGCATTTATTCAAAAACGCGCCTTTCGTTCCCGACAAGGGCATCGAAAATGTCATTCAGGATCTAGTCAAAGCTCGGCCGGATTTTAAAGAATATGTCGGCTGGCCCGAGCCTTTCAGAGAGAATGGCCCGCTGCAAAAAGTCCTGAAAGAGAAATAAAAAGAATGCAGTAATGGGATGTTGAAGTGATGGGTTCTGAATCCCCAGTACTCCAACACTCCATTACTCCAGCTTTGCTGTTATTGCTTCCACTCCAAAAATTCCAAGCGCACCCCTTGGGGGCCTTCGAAGAAGCAGACCCGGCGCCCGTCGGGTAGCACGCGCTCCTCGAGAATCTTCAATCCCGCGGATTTGATCTTGCTGACTTCGCCGTCGAAGTTATTGGTATCGATCGCGACGTGCTCCAACCCGTAGAACTGGCTCAATTTCTGCTCAGTGAGAAACTCTGTGACATTGAGCTCCACCCCGTGTAGATCGAGCCGGTAGTTTTTGCTGCCGTCAGGCCTGGTGTTCTCTTTGAGAATTTTTGCGCCGGTGTACTCAACATAGAAATCGGCGGTTTTCTTCGGATCCGGCGTCTTGAGATGAAGATGATTGATTCTAAAAGCCATGGCATATTCCTCCTTCAGGTAAAAATTTGGCTGTTGTTCGGATTATGATCAAGCCAGAGCTGCGGGTATCAACCTAAGCCCGGGAAGTTTTCCTAATCGCAAGCGATTTCTATCCGGATGGCGTTCCCCAGGCCGCCAAAATTACATTCGCGATGTTGCGCCCGCGCGTCTCGACGAGCTTTTTACCGGTCTCGGCGGTCGCCGCCTGCGGCCAACCGAAATAGCCGCGACCATTGCTGATACTCCAGTAATCCTTAGTTTCGTTGCGAAAGCCTTCCACGTCGTAATCGAAGTTTGGCTCGAGACGTGGAATGATCTCTTGTCTTACCGTCTCCGGAAACGCGTGCAGCGCGAGCGATGTTTCTGATTCGCCGCCGTGGCCCTCGCGATCCGGTCGCGGGCTTTTGTAAAACTGCTTGATGCCGGCCCGATAGCACGCCTCAGTCACTTCGTCATCGTGGGCGAAGCCGAGCAGCAGCACCTGGCCGCGGCTCTCCTGCAAGAGTATATTTTTCGCATCGTCCAGCGCCTTCATGTGGTACTTGTCACGATGGCCGTTCAAAATCGCCAATCGCTTTAGATTATGCCGCAACAACGAGCGGCCGATTTCCACAACCATCGACCGCAAAGTTTCTGGCTCCAATGATAAAGTCCCGGGGAAATCGATCGCCGCGCGCGCTACACCGTAATTGATCGTCGGCGCGACCATCACTTCGTAGCCCGCTTCTTCCAGGTAGGGCGCAGTCGCCATCGCGTAAACTTCGGCGGCGAAGGAATCGACACCCAATGGCAGGTGCGCGCCATGCTCCTCGACCACGCCCACAGGCAAGATGACCAGCGCGTTACCCGACTCAGCGAGCCGGGCAACTTCAGTGAAGGGAATTTTAGCTAGCTCTAACATCAGGCACCCCCGATGAGTTGGAGTACTGGAGTGATGGAGTGGTGGTGTAGTCGAACCCCTTACTCCAATACTCCATTGCTCCAGCTACTTCTGTTCGATCGTGTGCCCTTGTATCGCCGATGCGGCGACGGGTCAATGCGGGAGTTGTTAGTTCTGCAGCTTGACTCCAACTCCGAACTAGTTCACCTCATGAAGGATATGTGATGAGCTCCGCGTGCATGCCGGAGCGAACCACCTTGAGACTACCCCCGAAAATATCCGAGCTGAGCGCTTCAAAACGGAATCTCGCCGCATCGGGCGTCATGTTGGTGATTTTTCTCTTCGCCATCGATGCCACCATCGTCAGTACGGCAATGCCGACAATCGTCGCCAAACTAGGTGGTCTCGAGCTTTATAGTTGGGTTTTTTCGATTTACATGCTCACTTCCGCGCTGACGACGCCGCTCTTTGGTAAGTTATCCGACCTCTACAGCCGACGGCGGCTCATGCTGATCGGAATCGGTATTTTTATTATCGGCTCGATGTTCTGCGGTGCCGCACAGAGTATGGAAGCGTTGGTTCTGTTTCGTGCTATTCAAGGACTCGGCGGCGGCGCCATCTATGCCCTGTCGTTTATTGTCGTCGGCGTTCTCTACTCGGCGCAAGAACGCGCAAAAATGCAGGGGATCATCAGCGGCATTTGGGGCATCGCCTCAATCCTCGGCCCGCTCGCCGGCGGCATTATTGTCGAGAACTGGAGCTGGCGCTGGGCGTTTTTCGTCAATCTGCCAATCACCGCGGTCGCCATCGCACTGATCATCGTCGGTCTCAAAGAAAGCGATGTGGAGCGCCACGCTCACAAGCTGGATATCGCGGGAACGTGCACATTATTGGTTGCGCTGTTGCTGCTGTTTTATGCGCTCTCGCACAGCGCAGACTCGCATAAGGCAATGGATTTAGAGCTCGCGCTGCTCGTGGCATTGGCATGCGCAATTCTCGTGCTCTTCTATTTTATCGAAAGGCGGGCTGCCGAACCGGTGCTGCCGTTGGATTTGTTTCGCCTGACACCCTTTCGAACTTCCATGATCATCGCAACCCTCGCCGCGATGGGAGTTTTCGGGGCCATCAGCTATTTACCGCTCTACCTTCAAGGGGTCACTGGCCTCACCGCCTCGCGCGCCGGCATGATCCTTTTGTTTGTCAGCGTTGCTTGGACGGCGGGAAGTTTACTCGCCGGCCAGGCCCTCAACCGCGCGGGATACCGGCTCGTGGCAATTGCGGGCATGGCCTTGCTTACCGTCGGATACAGTTTGCTCGTTGGATTTTGGTCCGTTTTGAACGTTCCGCGCATCGCGATCAGCGGGATTCTAATTGGCATCGGTATGGGAATGGCGAATCTGACGACGCTCGTCGCCGTACAAAACTCCGTGCCGCATCGGCGAATCGGTGTCGCCACCTCGACCGTCATGCTCTTTCGGACTTTCGGCGGCGCCTTCGCCGTGAGCCTCATGGGCACTGTGCTATTGAACCGAATGCAGTCCGGTATTACGCAGCTAGCCGGCTCAGTTCCATCCCGAGTGCTGGAAAAACTGGCTCATCCGCAGAACCTTCTCGAGCCCACGGCGCGCCTCGAAATACCGCCGGAGCTCCTGCCAAAAATGACCGCGATTCTGGGCGATGGAATTTGGTATGCGTTCGCGACCGCTTTGGTTCTCATGATTGCCGGTGTGGCCATGAGTTTTTCGATGGCGCCCACCACGCCTCAGGATGCTGAGCGTGCTCCAACTCTCGAATGATGAGAATGCGGCGCAAACGTTGACAGAAGCGCTTTCGGCACTGTAGACAATTTGACGAGGATCAAGCCCCATGAACGATCAAACCGCCACCCTTACTGCACCTCTCGTCGAGGCAGCACCGGCCGAGATATCTCTGCAGCAGAAACGCCTGGCGCTCGGACTGATCAGCGGCTGCCATGTATTGAATCATCTCCAGTACAGTATCACTTCGGTGATTTTCCCGGTGATGATGACCGAGCTCGGTTTTGGCCTGGTTGGGCTCGGTTTTATTTCTGCCTTGTCGAGCTTCGTCGGTCAGGGCTTACAGGTCATCTACGGCTTTCTGTCAAATTTTTTTCGCCGCACGACCATGCTCGCCGTCGGCAACGTTATGGTCGGCTTGACGGCGATGGCGCAATTTTTCGTCGGAAGTTTTCCCCAATTGGTCACCGCGCGGGTGGCCATCGATGCGGGATCGAGTCCGCAGCATCCCCTCGGATCGAGCTTGTTGTCCCGCTATTACCCGAAAGCGCGTGGCTGGGCCCTGACGTTTCATCACTCGGCGGGAAACCTCGGTTCATTCCTCGGGCCCGCGGCCGCATCCTTGGCGCTGCTTTACGTCGGCTGGCGTACAGCGTTTGTCATCTTTGGATCGCTCAGCTTGGTGATGGGGCTGACGCTATTTTTGGTGCGCGACTATAGTGGAGCAGGAGAAGCCACGCCCCGTACGGCAAAAGCTCGCGCCGGCTTCGACGCTTACATCCAGTGTCTAAAGAATCGCAATCTGCTTTTTACTTCTCTGGTGCTCATGGCCGGGGCGGCAGGACGAGGCACCGGCGTGAATATGACTTATCTCGTGCCTTTCTTCATGAACAAATTCGCGATTAGCGCTTCCGCCGGCGGCTTGCTGTTGACGCTGATGCAATCGGCGGGGTTAATCGGCCCGATGGCAATTGCCTGGTTCTCCGACTGGCTCGGCAAACGCACGGTCATCACCCAAATTACACTCTTGCTTTCGGCGCTATCGACGGTGATGTTGGTGCAGCATTCATCCTTGAATATTTTTTTCTACATCAATCTGCTGTTATACGGCGCTTTCGTGCAAGCGCGCGGCGCCCTGACTCAAACCATGATCGGTGATTTCGCCAGCGAAGAGCTGACGGATGCCGCATTCTCGATCTACTACTTCGTCGGTTTCATCTCCGGCCCCGTTTGGACGTTGATCATCGGCTACGTCATGCAGCATTACGGCTTTACCCAAGCTTTCTATATCGCCGCCGGAAGCTACATCGCGGGCATGTTGCTGCTCCTGTTCGTGAAAGAAGAACTTAAAAATACGCCAAAGGTCTGATTGGCGGCGACGGAGCTTGCTCAGCAGCCAAATCATTCGCACCTTGATCCCATCCTCACGCGCAACGAAACTGCCCCTATCTTGACTTTGCTACTCCGCAGTATCTAAAAAATAATTATCACCCACAAAGCGGACTTCATCTGGACTTCATCGGTCATAGGAGGAGGCATCTATGGCGAGAATTCCACTCAAGATTAACGGCAAATCACAGGTCGTCGACGCCGAGCCGGACATGCCGCTGCTTTACGCTCTGCGTAATGATCTTAAGCTCAACGGTCCCAAATTCGGCTGTGGCCTGGCTCAGTGCGGCGCATGCACGGTCATCATGGACGGCAACGCCATCCGTTCCTGTGTGACCCCGATGAGCGCGGTGCAGAATAAATCGGTCACCACGCTGGAAGGCCTGGGCTCGACGAAGAAGATGCACAAAATTCAGCAGGCCTTCGTCGATGAGCAAGCGGCCCAGTGCGGCTACTGCATCAACGGCATGATCATGTCGAGC
>DATBEY010000411.1:0-5341 GCA_036558765.1 Binatia bacterium
GATCGTCGGATGCGCATTGCCCCAGCGACCCGGAACTTTTCCGCTCACAAGATAATTGCTGCCGGCGTTGATCAAAACGGCAACCTCAGCTTCGAGCAATGATGTATCGAGCTTTTGTCCAACACCGTTTTTTTCCCTGGCGTAAAGGGCAGCCGCGATCGATTTGCCGAGCATCAAGCCGGCGACGAGATCGATGATTGCAACCCCGACTTTCAGCGGTCCGCTCTCCTCCGTGCCAGTGATGCTCATCAGGCCTCCCCACGCCTGGACGATGAGGTCATAACCCGGCGTACCGGCCATCGGGCCATCGGCACCGAAGCCGGAGAGCGAGGCGTAAATCAATTTCGGATTGGCACTATGGAGTCGGTCATAGCCAAGTCCGAACTGTTCCATTGTTCCGGGGCGAAAGTTCTCGATCAGCACGTCGGCACGCTCTGCCAGTTGGCGCACGAGAGAAATGCCTTCCGGTGATTTTAGATCTACTGTGAGGCTTTTTTTGTTGCGGTTGATGCAAAGAAAGTATGCGCTCTCGCCGTCGGCGAAGGGCGGGCCCCACCCGCGGGTGTCGTCGCCGACGCCGGGTTGCTCGATTTTAACTACTTCGGCGCCGAGATCGCCGAGAAACATCGTGCAGTAAGGGCCGGCGAGGACCCGTGTCAAGTCGAGGACACGAATGCCGGCAAGGGCTCCATCACCGGGGTTAGGGTCATCCGTGTAGGGGCGATTCATCAATCGCCCCTACCGATGAACGGAAGAACGATGGATACAGTCATTTGAATTCGATGCCTTTGGCCTTGAGAATTTCTTCCAGGGTTTCGACTCCGAGCCAGAGGCCGGGCATGCCGCCGGGGATCGCGGCGACCTCGACCGCTTCAAGCACTTCGCGCGGATTCGCGCCGAGATTCAACGCGCGCTCGCTATGTAGGCGGACACCGCGCGGGCGATTGAGCGCGCAGCAGATGCCCACCATGATCAATTCTTTGGTGCGACGCGGCAGCGCGCCTTCGCGCCCGAAGGTGCCGTCAACATAGAGTCCTTTAAGTTTTTCGAAATATTCAGGGTCAAGCTCGGCAATGATATTGTAAGCTTTGTTCTGCGCGCCTAGGGCGGCTTTTTCGAAAGCGTCTTTCGAATTTGTTGCCATTTTCGATTCTCCTCAGGTTTTTACCGTTCAAGAAAACGTTAGCGGCTGTCATTCCCGAGCGCGAACGCGAGGGATCTTTCCGATTTCATTCGTTCGAACGGAAGAAGGGTGCTCACTTCGTTCGAAATGATAAACTGATTCGTTGGCCTTTATTTGACGCATAAAGTCAATCGCCGCGACCGCTTCTGTCAATCCTTCCTGGTGTTTTGCGCGATCACCACGTCGACGAGCGCGGGACCGTTTTGCTCCAAAGCGCGCTTAAGCGCCGGCTCGATAGCGTCCGGCTGCTCAACGCGCTGGCCATAGATACCGAACGTTTCGGCGAGCCGGGCGAAGTTTAGATCCGGCCCGGTAATCTCCGCGCCCATTTCCGCGGCTAGGCGAACCCGTTCTTCCGAGCCGCGGAATTGATTCTTGACCGCCATGTAAGCTCGGTTGTTGAAAACGACGACTGTCAGCGGCACGCGATATTTGGCCAACGTCCACAAACCCTGCAAACCAAACATGGCGCAGCCGTCGCCGAGGCAGGCGACCACTCGTCGGCGCGGGGAGGCGAGTTTGGCGCCGATGGCGGCGCCAAGACCCCAGCCGAGATATCCGCCCGAAGAGTTGGAAAAATAAGCTCGGCCTTTAGAAAAGCGAAAATTCGCCATCAGAATATCTTTGCTTGTCGGGCTTTCATTGACGATCAATGCATCCTTCTCGATCAGCCGATCCATGGTTCGAACCAGCCGCGCGGTATTGATCGGCGTGGCGTCCCAGCCCTGTCTGGTTCTATTCTCGAGCTCCACCTTGATTTGTTGCTGCGCGTTGTTGATCAGCGCGAGCCGTTCGTTTCGCCCGTTCGCATCCGGCGCGACTCGCGGATAGATTTCGAGCAGAGCCCGGAGCGCGCTTTGCGCGTCGGCAATGATCCCAACGTCGACCGGAAAAACCTTGCCGATTTCCCAGGGATCTTCTTCGATATGGATGCAGCGCGTTGCATCCTTGATCACCGGGTCCGGCAGATAGCGGTATTCGCGAATCAGCCGGCAGCCAATCGCGAACAGCAGATCGGGTTCACCCCAAACGGGCAGGTTGAATGACGGCTGGCGTTCGGCGATCTGAAAGCTTTGCGGATGATCCGTTGGAAAACTCAAAAAGGAATAGCGTGGCTCCATCACGACCGGCGCGCCGACGGTCTCCGCGAACTTGATCAGCTCTTCAGTGGCACCGCTTTTTGCGATACCGCTCCCGGCGACGATCACCGGGCGCTTTGCCGCCGCGAGAAGCTTCGCTGCCTCTTCCAACGCTTCTGGATCGGCACCGATACGTGGAATGACGCGCGAGCGTTCGGCGACGGGATTTTCCACGCTGATCGATTCACCGAGCAAATTGCTCGGAAGCGCAAGGTAGACGGGCCCGGTTGGCGATGTGGCTGCCACTTTGAAAGCGCGGTTCAAAAATTCAGGAATCCGATCGGCACGATGCACTTCGGCGCTCCATTTGGTGAACTGCTTGGTCATCTCGACCAAATCTTTGCCTTCGGTGTGCGAGTCGCGTCCGGCGATTCTCGTGTCGACGTTTGTCGATGTGACAATCACCGGCGACCGATCGCGATAAGCATCGTACAGTGCGCCGACAGCATTGCACGAGCCCGGCAATGTGCTCACCTGAGCGAGCTGCGGACGGCCGGTCACGCGCGCATGACCATCGGCCATCGAGACGACGCAGGTCTCATGGAGCGCCAGAATGAAGCGGATTTTTTCCTGATCGGCGATAGTGCCGATAAATTCCTGGCCGCTGGTGCCGGGGAGGCCAAACACATATTCAACGCCGTGCGCTGCGGCGACTTCCAGGTAGGCTTGCGAGGCGATTTTTTCTTGCGGCATGAAATCTGCCACTCCTTGGCTTTGATTGTGCGATGTTCTCGAATAACAGGGCGGACACAGAGGTCCGCCCTACGTCTATTTCCAGACGGAATTGATGAACCCGCTCGTTTCCAACTCGTCCATAAAGCTCGTGTCCATGAACTCTTCCGCTTTGTGACCCTTCGCTTTCGGGGTGACTTCAGCGAGAAGGCTCAAAGCCGTTTCCACAGTTTTCGGGTTGATCTTCGGCACCTTCTTCGTGTAACGGCTGGTGAAAAGATCGTATGTCGTCGTTAAAAGCTCGCGGTCGTTCACGCCGCCGTATTTTTGTAGCGCGCGAATGCCGAGCTCTTTGTCGGTGAGCAGGCGACGCGTGCCCTCGATGTAGGCTTTGAGAAATCGCAGTACGGTGTCACGATGGGCATTGGCGTATTTCCGGCTTGCAACCACGGTGGTGGACGGAATGTCCAACCCTGAATCGGCAAAATCGAGAAGAGTCTTGACGCCCATTTTTTCGGCTTGCAGCGAACTGGGAAAAGAAATCACCCCACCATCAACTTTTTTCTGCGCGATGGCGAGAACCATATCGGGTAGCCTGCCGATCTGAAGCAGCTTCACGTCCTTCTGCGGATCCAATCCCCAATTCTTGAGCATGGGGCGAAGCAGGAGGTCGGTCAGCGAGCCGAAGCGCGTGACCGCAATGGTTCTTCCTTTCAAATCTTTCGGTCCCGCGATGCCGCTGTGCACCATGAGCTTCATCGGTTGGCTGTCATTGGAGCTGGCAAGCATAATTAAGTCAGAGCCTTCGATAGACGCCTGGAGAAAAACCAGACCGGAAACCGACGAGAAATCCAACTGCCCGGCAACCTGCACGGCGATTAATTGAACGCCCTGAACATAGATCATTTCGGGGTCGAAGCCGTACTTCTCGAATAGATTGGCTTCTTTTGTGGCAAACAGTGGATAAAAGTTGGCGCTGGGCGACGGATAGCCAATTCGCAAGCGCTCCAAGGTCGCAGCCCTCGCGGCGGATAGTAAAGGAGATACAAATACCAGCAACAACGCAAGCGATGTGAGTCGAGCGCGTATGTTCATAGCCTAATCTCCTCCTGAAGTAGCACTGGCAATACGCAGTTTCCGGAAGGATTTCTCCTTCGGTCGAAATGGCAATCAGAATAAGCTGAACCATCTCTGCTGATCACAAGCCAAAAAGCGCTTTGGCATTGGTCAACAAGAGTTTTTCCTTGACGCTCTCTTTGAAATTCATTCGATTGAAGCTCGCCAGCGCTTTTTCCAGATCGACATAGGGGAAGTCTGTGCCGAAGAGCGCCTTGTCCTGAAGCCGCCCGCCGATCGCCTTGAGAAAAATTTCCGGTAACTGCTCAGCAAGATAACCGGAAGTATCGACGAAAAGATTTTTTTTGTGAGTGACCACCCCGACGAGCTCCTGTTCCCAAGGCCAGCCGGGATGGGCAGCGATGATTTTCATGCGAGGAAAATCGCGCGCCAAAGTATCAAGGTGAACCGGTCTGCCATAATCCAGGGCAATGCCACTGCCGCCTTCGGTGTCCGCGCCGAGCACCGTAAAGCCGGCGTGGAACATCACCGGCTTGCCGCTCCCCTGAAGAACCTCCCATATCGGGTAGAGTCGTCGCTCAGTCGGATAGAATCCCTGATCGGGCGGGTGGAACTTGAAGCCGAGAACTTTGGGATTGCGAGCCAATTCCTGCGCGTAATCGGCAAGAGCATTCAAGTCCTCCGCATGAATATCCAATGAGCCGAGGATTCCTGGAAAGGCGTCGGGAAACCTCGTCGCCAGCTCGATCACGTGCTCATTGCTGTTTCGGCTACCGTCTTTGACCGTAGAAGGATGCCAGCCGATGAGCGGAGCTTTTACATCGTGTTTGATATACAGGGCGGCGAACGCTTCCGCCGTCTGCGGCACCTCGCTGAGGTCGCGTCTAAAATACCTGCAGGCGTGGTGATCGAGGCCACGCGTGCTCGGATGAACGTGAACATCAATCGCGCGCATGATTTACTGCTCGATATCACACCGAAAAACTCATCTCAATGTAAGAGCAGTCAACTTGACTTGACCGTGCGGCTTTTCTAAGGTCAGCCGCGACGTCGCGGCTAGAGGCGTGACTCGCGAATGGGAGATTAAATTGATGAAGCTGACCCGGATCCTGAAACTCGTCTTATTTTCATTAATAGGTTTTGTGCCGATTGGGTTGAGTCCAATTGTGAAAGCGGCGGAACCGGAGCGCATCAATGTTTGCTATTCGTCTATCGCCGCCACGTCGATCACGACCTGGGTGCCGTATGAGGCCGGAATTTACAAGAAATA
>DATBEY010000412.1:0-4208 GCA_036558765.1 Binatia bacterium
ACTGTTATCGTAAATCCTTCAGCCCCAACGGAAGTGTCAAGCTCTGATTGGCGCGTTAGCGCGGTGATTGACACAAGTCGGGCACAGTGGGATAAGGCCTGCGAAGAATTGCCACCCGGCAAATTGAACAGCATGTAAACACAGGAGGCGTTATGACGAGAATCTGGGGCCGTCTCTCTCTGATCGCTGTGATTTTCGCGCTCGGTTGTCCTTCGGCACGTGCCGGCCAGAAAGAATTGCAAAAGCTGACGGTGGGTTATACGCCCATTGCCGGCGCGGCGCTGCCGTTGTTTATTGCGGTCGAAGAAAAAATTTTCCAAAAATATGGCTATGAGATTTTTCCTGTGTTCATGGGCGGATCGCCGCTGATAAACTCCGCGATTCTCGCCGGTGAGTTTCCGATCGGGTACACCGGCGGCGGCGCGGTGATTGCGAGCCATCTTAGCGGCAGCGATTTGGTTGCGATCGCATCGCCCTTACCCGTACTTACGATCGATGGCTGGTCACGGCCGGAAATTAAATCCATCCCCGATGTGCGCGGCAAGCGAGTCGGGGTCACCCGGTTCGGCGCATCGAGTTATTTTTCCGCTCTTTCGATGTTGGAGGCGGGCGGCGTCAAACCCAATGAAGTGACATTTATTCAAAACGGCGGAGTGGGAGAATCTTTTGCCGCGCTGCAAGGCGGCCGTGTCGATGTCTGCATGATCGGCTATCCGTTCGGCCTGAACGCCAAAAATGCCGGCTTCAATCTGCTGTTTCGTCCTTCCCAAACCGATTACGGACTTTTTCCGACCGCCGTATTAGGGGCGCGGGAGTCGTGGCTCAAGGACCCGCGCAATCACAAGCTCACGATCGATTTTCTGCGCGTCATGGCTGAAGCGCAGCAGTTGGCCAGAGACAATGGCGCGGTAAGCAAGCGCGCGCTGAAAAAGTTTACTCGAGTCGACGACGAGACTCTATTGCAGGGAAGTTTCGAATATTACCGAGAGGCGTTTCCACGGAGCATCCGGGTGAACGAAAAGGCGATGGCCAACGCGCTCAAGTTCGTCGAACATCCCAAGGCGAAGCAGTTCGACGTGCGGCAATCGTTCGATAACAGCTTTGTCGACGAGGCGCTGAAGTGATTCGGTGACGTGGCGTTGGGCACTTACTTTATCTTCAGTTCCGCTTGGGCTTTTTTCGCGAAGCTCCAGTCGAAGATATCCGCCAGGGTTTTGTCGTCTTTGGATTTGCGGGTATCGCGGACGAGCTGAACCACATTCTTCATCGTATCTTCGGATGCAATGCCATCGCGGCTGAATAGGCCGACCATGTCACGGTAAATGCTCTCGCGGACATCGGGTTCCTTGATGCCCCATTGAGTTTCTATCAAATTCAGAATGTCGGCTTTGCGCGTTCGAATGTATTCCGTCGCCTTCAACACGGCTTTGATCATCTTGACGATCTCATCGGGTCTTTCCTTCATTTTTTGTAAGTGAACGGCGAGACCGCCGAGAGGAATCTTCATGATGTCATTAAAGGAGACGAGCTGGTGAAAGCCGTGTTTGATGGCGAAATTGTTGAAGGGCGGGACGAGCATGGCCGCGTCGATGGAGCCGCTCTCCAGCGCGGCATAGCGACTCGAGCTGCCGCCGATCTGAAGGAAGGTGACGTCCTTCTCCGGGTTCATGCCGAATTTGCGCAGAATCATGATCGCTTCGCTGTGGGGCGTGCCGCCGAAACTGCTGATGCCGAATTTTTTGCCCTTCAGATCTTCCACTCGTTTGATGTTGGCGCTCGTCACCAGATAATGATCCGAGCCATCCATCGCCGACATAACGATACGCACCGGTAGATTGGATAGCGCCGCGCCGACGAAATTAGAAAAGGTTCCGCCATAATCAACGTTGCGCGTCACAACGCCATTGACCACAACCTGATTTTGCATGATGACGACAATCGCATTCAGACCTTCAGATTTGAAAAACCCCTTTTCTTCGGCAATCACGAAAGGCAGCGACGTACTGCCGGTGCGGGTCGTGAGGCCGACGGTGATGCGCTCCTGAGCGAAGCCGGGTTGGAACCAGCAAACGAGCACAAGCGTGACCAAGAAAAAAGCGATTCGCGGCAATCTCATGGGTTCGTCCTCTGTCTCTATGGCGCTGCGTCAGTTTAACTGGTCAGCATCGATCTGGGTGTCCCAGAGCACGGGATCGCCGCCAAGAGATGGGCTGAACATGTCCACCTGCAGCTGAGTGGCGCAACCGGGGCAGCTGTAGAGGTGATATTCGCCCATGTAGGGGTCACCGGACGCAAGTGGCGGCATGATTTCGCTCAAATCGACGATCCGATGAAGCGCGAAGCGCTTATAATTTTCTTCGGCTTTGCAAAACAAGTAGCCACAATGCGCGCAGCGTATAGCTTTGCGCCTGCCCTGGCTCGCGATCTCCAGCGCTGGATGAAATTTCAGCAGCGAACGCCAACCATTTCGTGAAACACCGTCGCTCTGAGCGGTCGGCATTTCGCCACTGTTTTTGCGCTCAGTGCGGATTTCTTCACGGCGTTTTTGCGTCGCCGCCGTGTCGACTGCTTTGCCCGCTGTGCTGAGGATCACGCCATAAACCCTCTCGGCGACTTCACGGCTCACCCAGCCGCGGCCAAAATCCTGCAGTACCGCGTTCGGGTCGCGCTCGATCGGATCACCGAAACCGCCGCCGCCGGCAACGTAATCCACCAGCAAACTTCCTTCGGGCAGCGCAATGCGCTCAGGAACGCCGGCGGGCAGAAACGATTTGCCCCACTCGCCGGCGCGCATTGCCGAAGCCGTCGGATGCTTGCCGTCGCGCACTTTATCGAGCATTTCCAGACCGGCCTCGATGATGACGCGAGTGGCGCCGACTCCTGTAGGAAAACCGCCGGCCAAGCCGAATCCACCCTGCGCTACGCCGCCATAGGGCTTGTAGTCGACGCTGCAATCCTTCGATCCGTAGATCAGATAGATGCGATGACTGCCGAGTCCGCCGCGATACTGACCGAAGCCGCTGCCGTCGGGATTGTGCGAACGAGTGAAGTAAAGAAATGGGTATTGCATTTCGATGCGCTCGACGTCGCTGATTCCCGCGGAAGGAATATTCATGTGTCCGCCGGTATTGACGCCGTCGCGATGGGGCGCGGCGCCCATGCCAGAACCGTGAATGTCATAAAGGCCTTGCGCCACGGCGATGCCTTCGCGCGTATGGCCGCCGTAAAAATAACCCGGGCCGCCGACGAATTCCAAATTGCCGGTGGTCGACGCGTTCACGTCGTCATAACGGCCCGAAGCGTAGATCATCTTCGCTACCGCTTCGCACACGGTGGAAACCAAAACGTTGCCGATGCGCGGACCCGCGCCGCAAGCCGCGGGATACTTGCAATTGAGGATGCTGCCCGCGGGGACATGAATTTTTACCGGCCGCATCTTGCCGTCGCTCCATGGCACGTCCCAAAAAAGCGTATTGGTCAGGGCCAAGGCGAGATGCGCGACCGTGCTCGGCAATGTCGAATTGTGATCGGTGTCGGTCTGCGGGCTCGTGCCGGTGAAATCGAAATGGAGCTCATCGCCCGTCTTGATCATGGTGCAGTAAAGCTGCTGCGCGACCGACTTGCGGGTCTTGCGATCGAGGGTGGTCACGTATTGACGCGTCACCCAAGTGCCCTCGGGCATGGAGCGGAGCTTGGCGCGAGACTTCGCCTCCGAATCTTCGATCATCTTCGCACCCGCCCGTTGCACGAACTCGAGGCCAAATTTTTCCACCAAGCCGAGATAGCGCTTGCCGCAAATATTATTTCCGGCGATCATCGCCTTCAGATCGAGGCCGACGTACTGGGGATCGCGGCACATGCCGGTCAAGGTCTGAAACACGTCCTCGCGAAACTCCCCCTTCTCGACGATCTTCAATCCCGGCACGCAAATGCCCTCATGAAAAATTTCCTGCGCCGCGCCGCGTAAGAGGCCGCCGGTATCCGCGGTGTGCGTGCTGGTGGCCGTCCATGCGATCAGGTTTTTGTTGTAGAAGATCGGCTTGATGATCATCATGTCGTAGGTGTGGGATCCCGCGACATAAGGATCGTTGAAAAAGAACTGATCGCCATCGAAAAAACCGGGAGATTTTGCAAATCGGCGCATCAAGTCGTGAATCGCGTCTGAAGTCGCGGCGGCAAATCGCAAATGGCCGGAGCAAGCCAGTACC
>DATBEY010000413.1:0-5056 GCA_036558765.1 Binatia bacterium
ATGCGCGAGGATAGTCTAGGCTGGGCGCATCCAGTCTTTGATGACAGCACGGTTAATGCCGTCGATTTCTATGGACCATGCGATTATGATCCACTCGGAATTGACGCGGTTAAGACGGAGCGGCGGATAGAGCTTCGCGGATTCTATGGGGACGGCGAATGAACGACACCTCGAATGACACAAAACATTAGGGGGAGGGAAAACGAAAACTCCTCCCCCTAATGACAATCTACAGCACTATTCCCCGTTTTGATTCGCGTAGAGAATTCCCCACGCTTAAGTCGTAATTGCGAGCCTTTTAATTTTTTTCAGCAACCCCTGCCGGCTTAGCCCTAGCGCCTCAGCCGCTCTTGCTTTATTGCCGCCGGCTTTGAGGAGTGCTTCTTCGATCATGCGCTGCTCAATGGCTTCAACGACTTCGCCGATGGTCTTTCCTTTATAATGGCCCGCGTTTTCTGGAGCGATCGGTTTCGCTGCTTCGACAGGGAGGTCCAGCTGCTCTGCGCCAATGGTTTTGCCCCTTACCGACGCGACCAAGCGCTTGATCTCGTTCTCCAACTGCCGGGCGTTGCCGGGCCACGAATAATTTTTTAAGCGTTCAATCGCTGCGGGCGAAAACTGCTTCGGCTCGATCTGCAGTAGCGCGCAATGGCTGGCGAGAAAGTGATTGGCCATGAGAGAAATATCGTCGGGGATATCCCGCAGAGCGGGCGTCTGAATGCGAACCACTTTCAGGCGGTAAAACAGATCGGCGCGAAACGCGCCGGCTTTGCTCGCGTCGTCGAGGTTTTTGTTGCTTGCTGCAATGATCCTGACGTCGACTGGAATCGGTCGTTGGCCGCCGACGCGATCGACCGTTCGCTCTTGCAGAACGCGGAGCATCTTGGCTTGAGCCGAGAGACTGAGATCGCCGATCTCATCGAGAAAGAGCGTGCCGCCATTGGCCGCTTCGAATTTTCCCGTTCTCTTTTCGACTCCGGTGGCCACGCCCCGCTCGATACCATACAGTTCCGCTTCGACCAGATTCTCGGGCAAAGCCGCGCAATTCAGCGCGACGAAAGGCTTATCGTAGCGTGGGCTGTTGTAATGTATCGCCTTGGCAACCAGTTCCTTTCCAGTGCCGCTCTCCCCTTGGATCAGCACGTCCACCGAGCTTTCCCGTAATTGATCGATGAGCCGAATAGTGGCTTCAACGTGCGGGCTCACCCCGACAATTTTCCGTAAATAGGATTGGCCGATTTCAATTCTGTTCTGCAACTTGTCCTTCGGCTCATTTTTTCCCTGCTCTTTTTTGAGCGTGTCGATCATCAGCGCGGTTTCGATAGCATTAGCCGCATGTGAAGCGAAGGTTTCGAGCAGCTGTGTATCATCGCACGTAAAGATGCCTTCGAGCTTATTGATCGCTTCACAGACGCCGATGACCTCTTCTCTAATATTCTTAATCGGCACCGCTAGAATCGTTTTCGTTCGATAGCCGGTCCGGCAATCCACCTCTTTGTAAAACAACTCATGATCGTAAGCGTCAGTAACATTAATCGTTTTTCCCTTGGTCGCGGCTGCGCCGGCAACCCCAAGCCGGGCATCGAAGCAGATTTTTTGGTTGTCCAGAGAGATCAAAGAACAGAGCTCACATTTTTCCCGATCGAAGAGAAAAACACTAACCAGATCGGCACGCAACAGATCCTTCACCTCACGCGCGAGCAAATTCATCAGCGGAACGAGCTCCCGTTCCGAGTGGATCCGTCTGATGGTCGACATCAATGCCGATATTGCCGTTTCGGTCATAGTCGAGCTTGAACAAGCCGACACTATACCAGATCAGCCTAGCCCACCCCGTACCACACCCCCAAAACCACTGTCAATGAACGCAAAATGCCGGGTCCAATGAATACCCCACCGTAAACTTAATTGATATGGCGGAAACGAGGTTGCCAGTTCTGCACTCTTGATAACGCTCAATACGTTGCGATCGCTGCGCGACTTAAAATGCTTTTAAAATTCATAGCTCGGCATCTCGCTTGCTCTAAGTGAATCGAAGCCGTTACCGTCGAACTGAGGCGGTCCCCAAACGGCAAATTCTTACATCGCAGCTCACAAGGCTACAGATCGAACGAAATTTTGCCGCTGGGGCCGTAACGAAACCGATTGCAGTCACGTCGCTAAATTTGACAGGTGATGCGCTGTATGAGAATAATCGCGGAATTTTCTTGGCATATACCTCCGTGTTTAGCTCCAGCGCGGAAATCACTGTAAATGATTCACTTCCGGCTTTTCCTTTACCTCATCTGCACGTTGTGTATCCCGCGACTGACTTTTGCCAATGATCATCTCAATGTGCAGATCACCTCGGTAAAACTTACTCCGGACCGTCGGCCGCTGGTCACATTCAAAGTGACGACTGCGGAAAACCATCCCTTGGACCTCGCAGATCTCAATACGGAGAGCGTTAACTTCACGATTGCCGCCATCGAGCGCGATAAGAACGGCGCCACCCGTTATTATAATTACGTCCTCTCGAACGTTTCCGGCAAATCATACGTTTATAAAGGCGAGACGAGACAACCCGCGCTGGCGGAGACGCTGCAGCCCGATCTCGATCACGGTGGCGCGCTCAAACAGAACGGGCCTGGCCTTTTCACTTATACGTTCAAAACGGCTCTACCGCCGAGTTACGAGCGCCACGCGACGCATGTTGTCGGTGGCGAAATTTCCAGTAGAGACGGGAAGGATTTTGCCAATTTTATTTATGAATTCGTGCCTGCCGGAGGCGAAGTGCGCATCGAAAGAGCGGTGGTCGAAGCGGCTTCATGCAACAATTGTCACGATCCGCTGGAGGCGCACGGCGGGACCCGCCGGGAAGTCGGATATTGCGCGCTTTGCCATACTTCTCAGCTGAGCGATCCCGAAACCGGAGAAAGCCTCGACCTCAAAGTATTCGTGCATAAAATCCATCGGGGCAAGATGCTGCCCAGCGTGCGCGCCGGAAAACCTTATTTGCTCGTCGGTGACAACCAACGGGTCGTCGATTTTTCAACTCTTCGCTATCCCCAGGCACGGCTCAGCGATGGTAATTACAAAGAGCTCCGAAATTGTCGGGCTTGCCATACCGACAGCTCCGCGCATGATCAGTGGAAAAAATTTCCGAGTATCTCGGCATGCACGTCGTGCCACGATGACGTCGATTTAACCACGGGCAAGAACCACAAGCTCGGTCCGATGGCCGACGGGACCTGTGTCGGCTGCCATCAGCCCGAAGGACCGGAGTTCGGTCCATCGATTCTCGGCGCCCATACTTACCCGGGCTTTTCCAAGGAATTGCCGGGCGTTGTCTTTGAAATTTTGAAAATCACCGGTGGCGAACCTGGCAACAACCCGGTTGTGACCTTCACGGTCAAAAATAAGCAAGGCGAGCCGCTCGATCCCTCCAGGCTTCCCAATCTCCGGCTGGTCGTCGCTTGGCCAACCACAGATTACAAGATTGCCGTAGAAGAGGACGCCAGGAAAGCCAAAGCATCGGGCGATGGCAGTTATACGTATAAGTTCAAGTACGCAATTCCCAGTGATGCCACGGGTTCGGGAGCCGTTGGCATCCAAGGATTCACTGTTGTCGATATCAAAAAACCCAATGGTGATCTGATTAAGGCGCAGCGCGACGTCGGCTTCAACGTCGTTAGATATTTCTCCATCACGGACAAAGAGCCGATGCCGCGGCGAAAAGCCGTCAAAATCGAAAACTGCAATGTTTGTCATCTCAAACTCGCGACCCACGGCGAGATGCGCAACAACACGGAATTTTGTGTCATGTGCCACAATGCGGGACAAAACGATCACGAAAAGCGAGACAGCGCCAAAGGACCGATGCCGCCGCAAAGCGTGCACTACAAGAGACTCATTCACCGAATCCATACGGGAGCTAATCTTGGCGAGCCCTTTGTGGTTTATGGCGGCACGCCGGCGAAACCCGGTGCCATTGATTTTTCCGATATTCGTTTTCCCGGAGACCGTCGGAATTGCGTCAAATGTCACGTCCCCGGCGCCAACGAGCCGCCGTTACCCGCCGGTTTGTTACCGACTTTGATTCCGCAGCCGGATGGAAGTATGAAAGCGCTTCAGCCCATCACGAGCGCTTGCGTCGGCTGCCATACCGCAGAGCCTGCCAAGTTGCATATGGAGACTATGACCTTCAATGGACAAGAGAGCTGTGTAACTTGCCATGGCGTAGGCCGCAGCTTCGCGGTCAGCAAAGTTCATCAAAGATAACTTAACGCGGATAGAGTTCCTTGATGAAACCTTCCTTCGCCAGCTGCTCGAGCGGCGCCGGGTCGTAGAATTGCCGCGCATCGACGCCTTTCGCTTTCGGATTTCGCGACGCGATGTCTTCCACAACGCCTTCCATTTCAGCCTGTGTCACCGTCGGAATGTCGCGGATGTATCCCAAGATGTAGCTTTTAAAGGCGCTCATGAGGAGCTTGGTATCGCTGGTGCGCGTGTACTTGCCGAGGATACGAGTCGTAAAATCCGGATTGCTCTTCGCGTACTTGATGCCTTCGAGGGTCGCTTTTAAAAATCGATTGACGGTTTGTGGGCGGCTTCGGATGAATGAGTCCGTAGTGACCAGAGCGGTGCCGGGATAGCGAAATTTCAGCTCGCTCAAATTCATAAATTCTTTGTAGCCAAGCTCCTTCGCCTTCTCGAGAGTCGGCGATGAGATCAGACCTCCTTTGATCACGCCTTGCTGCATAAACAAGAGAATCTCGGGAACGCCACCGGTTTGAATCATTTTGATATCCTTGTTGGCATCCAGACCGAATTCACCCACGGCCTTTCTCAACCCCAGATCGGTGAGCGAGCCGAAGCGGCTGACACCGAAAGTTTTGCCGCGCAAATCTTGCGGGGATGCGATATCCGGCGTGGTGACTAGGCTCATGGGAATCACATTAATGGTGGTGCCGATGATCGTCACATCCGACCCTGACAGGCGCGAAAGCGCCGCAGCCGCCCCTGAGCCCTGTACGATCTGAGTATCGCCGGAAACCAGGGTTGTGATCGCTTGCGC
>DATBEY010000414.1:0-4246 GCA_036558765.1 Binatia bacterium
TCCGATGTGGGGATGTCTCGGCGGCATGCTGATTACCGTGGATTATTTTCTCACCACCGCGATCTCAGCCGTTTCGGGATTTCACTCCATCGGCAGTGCTTTTGCAGCACTGGACAGCCATGTCGTTCTGCTTTCGTGCACCGGTGTCGCGGTGCTCGCCGCACTCAATATCATCGGCATTCGCGAGAGCGCGGCGGGTCGCTCTCGTAATGGCCTGCGCTTCATTTCTCGTAAACCTGCTCGTGATCGGCACCGCGATGCTCAACATGAATTCATCAGAGTGGCATACGGTTCTTAACCGGCTTGGAACCGGACCCGACATTTCCTTTTACGATCTTTTGGTCGGCTTCGCCTCGGCGTGGCTCGCTTTCTCCGGCTTAGAAAGCATCAGCCAGCTGAGTCCCGCAATGCGTTTTCCGCTCCGCAAGACCACCCGGCGAGCGATGCTCGCGCGTGATCCTCACCATGGTCGTTACCGCGCCAATATTGACGGCGCTCTCGATCGGGCTCTTGCCCAACAGATAAAAGCCACTGAAAGCGAGCGCTTTATCTCGGAACTCGGCATGCTCGTCGGCGGTTTGGGTCTAAAGCTCACGGTGGTTCTCACGGCCTCGAGCCTGCTTTTATTTGCGTCCAACACCGCAATCATCGGCTCCTATCACGTCTTTCTCGCGTTGGTAAAAGGCGGATTTCTGCCAAAAATCATCGCCGCGCGTAACGGCACCTTCAATACACCGCAGATAGCGATCGCGATCGCGACGCTCGTTCCTGTCCTGGTCATATTTGTGAGCCACGGTGAAATGAAGGTGCTGGGCGATATGTACGCGTTCGGTCTGCTCGGTGCATTCGTTTTTTCCTCTTTGAGCTTGGATTCGATTCGCTGGCGTCTCGGCCGGCGCGATCCCGCATTTTGGATCGGGGTTTTTACTACTGCAATGGTGGTCGTCGCCTGGGCAGTTAATCTGGTGGAAAAGCAGCTGGCCACTTATTTCGGCGGCGCAGTAACCGCGATCGGCATGATCACCGCTATTGGCGTGCGCCGCTCCTGGTTTCTCGATCTCGCCGTTCGAGTGCCGTTCATCCAGCGTCTCCAGGCAAGGGCCTATCGCGCATCCGAGGGTTTGGTCGAGGACGAGCTCAAAGGGTTGGTGACTCTTGCCGAGGCCGTGGAAGTGAAACCACTTTATTCATCCTCGACGCTGCTCGCGATACGCGACGAATCGCCGCGGCTGATTCAGGAAGGTATCACGCGTGCCAAAGGGCGCCGGGAGCCAGCGATCTACTGTATCTATGTGGAAGAATGGCCCGGTTTGTTCGCTGGCGAGACACCCCACGCTCCCAACGAGGAAGGGATTCGCACCTTGCGCGCGGCGCTTCAGGCCGGACGGCAAAACAACACAGAGGTGATTCCCATCTGGGCGGTTTCGCACAACGCCGCTCAGGCGATCGCCAATGCTGCCAAGGCGCTAGGCGTGGATGGGGTGATGATTGGAGCTTCGCGCCGCTCGGCCTTTTATCACATGCTGCGCGGCCGCGTCGTCCGCGGATTGATGAAAAAGCTGCCACGTGATTGTCATTTGATGATTTACAACTGAGGGCGCTAGCGCATGCCCAGATTTTTCAGGAATCCAGATTTGGCTAAAGCTTCGACAAAAGAGTTGTCGTAAAAATCCTTTGGATCGGCGTTTTTCGCATTGGCGAATTCTTTTTCGTCCAGGTATTCGAATTGCGCCTTGATCGCCTCCGGACGCACCGCCAAGGTCAGCGCCCAGTACGGCGCAAAAGCATCATACGTTCCGTCGATGGTCGGGCCGTCTTCGATTTTGGCATATTTCCCGATGGCTTTTTTGGCAATACCAGGATCCTTGCGGGACAGAACAACACCTTCGGCAATCGCCTTGAGAAATGCATACACCGTGTTGGGATTGTTCTTGAGGTATTTTTCTGTCGTGCCGTAGGCGACCTGGAACGCAGGAATGTTGAGCTTCCCGATATCAACCAGCATGTTCAGCCCTGACTCTTTTGCTTTCAAGGTATTCGGCGCCGAGAGTGTCCCGGCGGCCGTTTTTCCTCCCAGAACCGAGCTGAGAATTGCCGGCACGGTTTGCACGTACAGGATTTGTACGTCCCGATCGGGAACCAAACCGTTTTTTTTCAGCGCCTCGCGAGTGGCGGTATCAAGCGCTGCCCTCGGCGTACTTGCGGCGATGGTTTTGCCTTTCAATTCTTGAATCGATTTCAACTCCTTTGCGCCCCAGATCTGAAACACCAGTTGCTGCATCGTTCCGCCAAAATATTTCACTTGGCCGCCGCGCAATCGTGCATTGATGAGATCGGGACCGTCGGTATAAAAATCCACTTCCTCGGAAATCACCGCCTGAGCGGAAACCTGCGGTGTGAGCAGTTGTAGATTTGCGTTTAAACCATGGTTTTTGAACAAACCCGCTTCGTACGCAACCCAGATGGGCGTGAAGGCACCGCTCGGCTGCGCATAACTGACGACGATATTGGATTTTTCCGGTTTACCGCCGATCTCGGCGGCAAATGCGGGAGCCATCGTAAATATCCACACCATCCCGAAAAAAACCGTTCTCCACAGCGTCATGCCTTTTCCTCCACGCCAAATTACCGAAAAATATGCTCAGCCTGAGATCCTGTTTTCGAAACTCGACGAGACGCGTTCCGAAGTCCTTAGATCCGCGAGTCTCAATTCAGCCGTCGATGTGCCATTCCATTCATTCTGACTTAAGCGGTATGCGACATCGAGCAATTCGCCGGGCGCACCGGGGATCTCGTCGGGTGCGCCGAAGACCACACCGCTAATGACACGACCGGCTTGTCGGAGGCGATAGCGAACGCCACTTGCAAACGTTCTTCGCTCGCAAATTTCCGCGCCAAACGTCACAAACAGCGGCTCTGGATTGCCGACCCCGAAGGGCTTGAGCACGTCCAACTGCCTCAATAGTCCGAGATCAACTTCGGAAAACTGCAACTCGGCATCCACTTCCAGAAGCGGCAGCAAATCGTCAGGCATGAGCGCTTGCCGGGCAAATTTCTCGAATGCCTCGGCAAACCGTTCCAGCTTCGCGGCTTTGATTGACAGTCCGCCGGCATACTCGTGCCCGCCGAATTTTTCCAAATGCTCTGCGCAGTATTGAAAGCCCTGCACCAGGTGAAATCCGCGGATGCTGCGCGCCGACCCTTTGCCCTGATCGCCCTCAAAACCGATGACGACCGTCGGCCGGCAAAATTTTTCCACGATGCGCGATGCGACAATGCCGAGCACTCCTGCATGCCAGCCAGCGCCGGCGAGCACCAGGGAATGACACCCGCCGCCATCCATCATGGCAGTGGCGCAGGCAAGAGCTTGTTCAAGCACAGCCGCCTCCACTGCGCGACGCTCGATATTATGCGCCTCGAGCTCCTGAGCAATGCGCCCTGCGGTTTCGTTAGATTCGGTCGTCAATAATTCGACCACTTTGATGCCGTAATCCACCCGGCCCGCAGCATTGATTCGAGGGCCCAAGCGAAACCCGACCTGCCCAGCGCTCACATCGCCGTCCGGAATGCCTGCGATTTTTTTAAGTGCGATGACTCCTGGACGACTCGAAGCACTTAACTCCTGAAGCCCTCTTCGCAGCAGCGTCCGATTCACACCCCTGAGCGGCACCATATCCGCGATCGTCCCGAGCGTGACAATATCGAGATAAGGTCGAATATCGAGGGCGCCATTCGGAAACCAGCCGCCCTCGCGTAATTTGGCGCGCAACGCGATCACGACGTAGAACGCCAATCCCGCGGCACAGAGTCCTTTATCGGGAAAAGAACAATCTTTCCGGTGCGGATTGACCACGGCCAAAGCGCGCGGCAGTTCCGGCGGCGGTTGGTGATGGTCAATGACAATGATATCCAGCCCGAACTCGCGGGCGGCGGCGATTTCGATGGCGTTGGAAATCCCGCAGTCCACGGTCACGACTAACTCGACACCCCGCTCTTTCAAGCGCCGCAACCCAGCCGTGTTGAGACCATAGCCCTCTTCGATCCGATGCGGCACGTAGTAGATCGGTTGAGCGCCGAGCGCGCGCAGGAAGCAAACCAGCAAAGAAGCGCCGGTGGTGCCGTCCACGTCGTAATCTCCCCAAATGCCGATTTGCTCTTTGTCCTCAATCGCCCTGACAAGTCGCGCAACTGCCGGCTCCATATCGATCATCTCGAAGGGAGATGGCAAATCCTCGCGCAGACTCGA
>DATBEY010000415.1:0-7174 GCA_036558765.1 Binatia bacterium
AAGCCGCGGTGGCGCGGCGGCGGAAGCGAGCCTGCCGATCGTTATCGTATTGCCCGGCATCATGGGGTCGCACCTTTGGCGCAATACGCAAGACCGAATATGGTTCGATTTTCCCGATCTGGTGACCGGAGGCCTAGAAAAACTTTCCTGGAGCGCAACCACGGGAAGCGATGCGGGCGACGGTCTGACCCCGGAAAAACTCTTTGACATGTCGTACGGTGACCTTTGCCTGTATTTAATGGACACGCATAGGGTCGAGAGATTCCCCTACGATTGGCGCCTGCCGCTTAATAATCTTGCGGGTCAACTGGAGAAATTCTTGCGCCGACTGATGGACGAAACGAACAGTCCGTTGCGGCCCATTCGGCTGCTCGCCCATAGCATGGGCGGGTTGGTTGTGCGTGCGCTGATTCACCAAAATCCGCAACTCTGGGATGAATTGATGGGGCGCGTGGGCGCGCGCTTTATCATGCTCGGCACGCCAAACCAGGGAGCCCATTCAATGGTCGAGGCGCTGCTCGGCAAATCGGATACACTCCGCAGCCTGGCGCGCGTCGATCTCCAGCATGACTTGCAGGCGATTCTCAACATCATTGGCGAGTTTCGCGGTGCTTTGCAGCTTTTGCCGAAAACCGGTTTCCGCGATGTCGGTGAAACGCCATTCGACGAGTACTATAGCGTTACCCGATGGAGCGCGCTCAAAGCGGAGATGAAAGACTTCTGGTTCGGCGACCGCGTCGCAGCGGTGCCCAGCGAAGCCGCGCTGAATCAAGGTAAATGGCTTTGGGATCGGGATGGATTGGCAACACCGGCGCTTCCAGAACGACATACCGACAAAACCATTTACGTCCACGGTTCGGCGCCGCTCACCGCGTGTGGTATGCAAAAAATCGACGGTCGCTGGAAAATGATCGGCACGAATGAAGGTGATGGCACCGTCACCTGGAAATCAGGCGCGATCGGCGGCATTGGACGGCGCTACTATATGCCGGCGGTACACGGCGATCTCGCTGCGACACCCGAGTATTTTGCCGGTATCGCCGAATTACTTCAGGGCGGCGCCACCGGTCAACTGCAGGATCGGGCGCCCGAAGTGCGCGACCCGGAGGCGGCCAAGCCCAAACCCTACGAGGCGGGCCCGCCGCGCTACGCCATGCCGGAAGAAGCAGCACACCCGCTCATGGGCGCGCCGAAACGGAAGAGACTCAAAGCGCGGCCAGTGTCCACGTTGAAGGTTATCGTGAAGGCGATGGATCTGCGCTTCGTCACCCAGCCGATCATGGTCGGCCATTATGAGCAGGATGCGATCTCGGGCGCGGAATCGATCATCGACCGTGAGCTCGTCGAGCACGCATTGAGCGAACGACACAACCTCGGCCTGTACGCCGGGCCGATCGGCACCGCCGTCGTCGTGTTTCGGTTGCCCAATGAGGCGGAGCGCATGCGCGGTACCCTAAACGGCGCCGTGGTGACGGGATTGGGAACCTACGACGGGACGCTCTCGGCAAACCAACTCACCGAGGCAGTGCGCGCTGGAGCACTGCGTTATCTGCTGCAGTATCTCGACTGCAGTGGCGTGGCGGCGGGAGACATCGGACTTTGCACTCTTTTGCTGGGCTATAATTCGACGGCGAGTTTGACGATTCAAGCTTCCGTCGAATCTTTGGTGCAGGGCGTAATCGGGGCGAATCAAAAGTTTGCCGAGGCTACCCGCCGGCCGCTGCGTATAGGCTCTCTGGAGATTGTCGAACTGTATCTCGATACCGCGATCTCGGCGATGCGCTACCTGCGCCAATTTGCCCAGAAGGTCAACAGTGAATCCAATGGACCGGGAGTGCGGTTGGAAGTCCCCGAGGAGCTGCAGCAGGACCGCGGCGTCCGACCGCGGCTCGACGACAGCCGCGCGGTGGGTTATTGGCCGCGAATGATGATTACCGACGCCGATCGGGACGATGACCTATGTCCACCCGAATGTTTGGAATCGCGCCGCGTCGTCCAAGCCGACGAGCTTCAAGTCGAAGCGGCGGTGCCGGGAGCCATGGCCAAGCCATGGGCGAAGCAGGTTTCCCGCGTGGCGTTCGCGGAGCGTTTGAAGTTCGTGCACGTCGGTCAGCGTGCGCGCGCGGAGACCATCGTGCAGCAGCGCCAACCCGGTCTGGTGGAAAGCCTGGTGGCCGGACAGATACAGGAAAAATCGTATCAGCCCGAATTTTCCCGGACGCTCTTTCAATTGATGGTGCCGCATGACTTCAAGGACGCAGCGCGCCATCTCGAACGGATCGTGCTCGTGGTCGATGGCTATACCGCGAACCTTCCTTGGGAGCTGATGCTTGCCGAAGATGTGCCGATGGCGGTGCGCGTGCCAGTGGTGCGCCAATTGTCGTCGAGCAAGTTTCGCCGGCAGGTGCGCCAGTCGGTGGAACCGTTGGCTTATGTGGTCGGCAATCCATCGACGAAGTCCTTCTTCAAAAACTTTCCCGCTGCCGGTAAAAATCCTGACGACAGTTTGATTTCTCTGGACGGCGCCGAGCGGGAAGCCGAAGTCGTGGTCGAGGCATTGCGCCGTTATGGCTATGGTGTCGAGCAAGCGATCGGGGAGAGCTTCAGCGCGCTCAAGGTGATCAATCCGCTTTACCAGAAGCCCTATCGAATTATTCATATTGCCGCCCACGGGCTTTTCGATTTGCGCGCGGTGGACGGCCAGGCGCGCAGCGGCGTGGTGCTATCCGATGGACTGCTTTTGACCGCCGCTGAAATCGGCCAAATGGAAATCGTCCCGGATCTGGTTTTTCTCAACTGCTGTCATCTGGCCAAGATGGATGCTCGGCCGGTCGCCTATAATCGGCTTGCTTACAGTATCTCGCGCGAACTGATCGAGATCGGCGTGCGCTGCGTGGTATGCGCCGGTTGGGCGGTGGACGACGATGCCGCATCCACCTTTGCGGAAATATTTTATCAGGCTCTTCTGCATGACAAGCTGGAATTCGGCCAAGCCGTCTTCGATGCACGCCGGGAAACCTATCGCAAGCATGCTACGAGCATCACCTGGGGTGCTTATCAGGCTTACGGCGACCCTGGCTGGCGACTCAATCCGCGCAACGGTTCGGTAGGCGCGAGCAAGAGCGACGACAAATTCGTTTCCCCTGAAGAACTGCTCGACGCGGTCAATAGTTTTCGCGTCAGCATTGGCAAGCAACGGGAAGCGCTGGACAAGATCGAAGCGAAGCGTAAGGCGGCGGAATTGGAGCGGCTACTCGGCCGCTGTCCCAAGGATTGGTCCGATAAGCCGTTTGTCAGTTTTGCTCTCGCGACAGCATTCGCGGACCTGGGAAGCGATTATTTCGACAAAGCCTGCGGGCTGTATAGCGCCGCCATCGCCGAGGAAGACAAAGCGGGACGCGTGCCCATCACCGCGATCGAACAGTTGGCGAATCTCGAGTCTCGTCTGGGCGAGCAGCGGGGCTATCCGAACCTCGTCGATCGCGCTATCGAGCGAATGCGCCAGCTCGACGACCTCGCTGCTAGCAAAATAGATTATCAGACCGGCGGTCCTCAAGGCGCTGTGCGTACGAAAGCCAATGCAGAACGGCAGTCGCTCATCGGCGCGGCGTACAAACGCAAAGCCGCCATTTATGCGAGCCGCATTGTCGAAGGCGATGCCAGCGCAGCGAGTGACTTCGATGCGGCTATTCGGGCGAGCGTCGCGGCCTATCAGCAGAGCGCAAAGCCCGTCTCGAGCGACGAATGGCATCCCTATGCATTGCTAAATCAGATTGCGCTGCAAGCGGTTCTCGGCCAAACGGAAGGTGTTATTGAGCTTTGCAGGAGGTGCAGCGCAAAAGCCAATGCCAATTTCATGCAATCGGCGAGTTTTTGGGATGCGATCATGGTTCCGGAAGCCTTCTTGATCGAAGCGCTGTCTTCAGGGATGTTGTCGGATCCCGGGGAATCTGGAGACCAAGCGCTGGAAAAAGTTATCGAGCACTATGGAGCATCGCTTCGAAGCATTCAGGTTTTGCCCAAGGAAATGGATTCGGTCATCCAGCAATTGAACCTGCTGGCGCTTTTTTTCGCGGCGAAAAAGCAGTCGCACATTGCGCGCCGGCTCCGCCGTTTGGCTGAGCGCCTGAATTCGCACACGTCGCCGGCGCAGTGACGGCGCGACTAAAGGGGACTGGGTTAGCGATGGCGGAAAAAACTAGGCAGATTATCCCCATCGGTGGCGGCGGATTTTATCGCGACGCAGAGAATCTCGAGCTGGAAAAATATATCATCCGGCAGAGCGGCGCGGCGAGCGCGCGGGTTGCGTTCGTGCCCACAGCGAGCGGTGAGCCGGACCACTACGTCGCGAGCTTCTATGCGGCATTTTTAAAGCTCGGTTGTCGGCCGTCGGTGCTGACATTTTTCAAACGCACGCCGGAGTTGCGCTCGTTCCTACTCAATCAGGACGTGATTTACGTCGGAGGGGGCAATACCAAAAGCTTGCTCGCGGTGTGGCGCGATTGGGGCGTGGCGGAGATTCTTCATGAGGCCTGGCAGTCCGGGATTGTTCTCACCGGCGTGAGCGCAGGCGCGATCTGCTGGTTCGAGCAGGGATTAACCGATTCGTTCTCTGACGGCCTTCGTCCGCTCGCCTGTCTGGGTTTTTTGCCGGGAAGCTGTTGTCCGCATTATGATGGCGAAGTTGAACGTCGTCCCGCATTGCACCGGCTGCTGCTGGCGGAGCAAATTTCACCGGGTATCGCCCTCGAAGACTGGACCGGAGTGCATTTTCGCGAAAAGGAAATCTACAAAGCCATTGCGTCGAAACGCGGAGCGCGCGCCTACACCATACGCGCGGTCTACGGGTCGGTGCAGGAGGTGGCGATGCCGACGGAATACCTAAAAAGCGCCGAGTCGCGAAGCTAAACGGGTCTTGGCTGTTTACGGTTTCGCAGCAACTCTTGTTCGCACAACGAATCAGGCTTGCCAAGCGCTGCCAAGGCTGGTCTGATGACCGGTGGGGACATCGATGGTTCGGTCAATGGCCGTTCAGCACGACGTTAGCTCTCTGGCGAAGAAAATTCTCTAAATTGTTCCTATGAACATCCTGGTACTCAACTGCGGCAGTTCTTCCATCAAATTTCAGTTGATCGAAACCGCAGGCGATTTGGCAGCTATCGCGCAAGACCGAAAGCTTATCGTGGGCGCGATCGACCGCCTCGGCGAGCACGCTACATTCAAGCTCAAAGTGGGCGGCGACGGGACCCCTACAAACGAGAAAATTGCCGCGCCCGATCATGAGATCGGGGTACGTGAAATTATTCAACGTCTCGATTTGACCATGCCGGGAGACCCCGGTGTACGCCGGATCGATGCCGTCGCGCACCGCGTCGTCCACGGCGGCAATCTTTTTACCGCAGCGACGGTCATCGACGACGAGACGCTGGCGCGCATCGAGTCATTGGACGATCTCGCACCTCTGCACAATCCTGCGGCGGTGAGCGGCATCCATGCGGCGCGAAAGATTTTCGGAAACAGAGCCCCCATGGCTGCCGTATTCGACACGGCATTTCACCACACCCTACCGGAGACTGCGGCAACCTATGCCATTCCTTATGACCTTTCTGCCAAGCACGGCATTCGCCGTTACGGTTTCCACGGCATGGCGCACCAATATTCGATGCTGCGATATGCAGCCTTGAGCGGAGCTCCGCCGGAGCAGGTTAAGCTCGTGACATTACATTTGGGCAACGGTTCTTCGGCTTGTGCGATTCGCGATAAGCAATCGGTGGAGACATCGATGGGTTTTACACCGCTCGAGGGGCTCGTAATGGGAACTCGGTCGGGCGATCTCGATCCGGCAGTGGTGAGTTTTCTGGCGCGAAAAGAAACTGTCGATGCGGCGGAAGTCGAACGCTGGCTCAATCATCGCTCCGGCTTGCTCGGCTTATCCGGTCGGTCCAATGACATGCGCGAGCTGCTCTCCCGATATGACAACGACGCGCGTGCAAGACTGGCCATTGATGTGTTCTGTTATCGCGCGCGCAAGTACTTGGGAGCTTATTTGGCAGTTCTCGGCGGCGCAGAGGCCGTCGTGTTCAGCGGCGGCATCGGCGAAAACGCGCCAGCGGTGCGCGAGAGCATCTGCCGCGGCATGGAATGGTGCGGCTTGCGATTGGATAACGATAGAAACAATGGGGCAGTCGGCGTCGAAGCTGCCATCGGCGCGACCGACTCGCGCATAGGCGTGTATGTGATCCCGAGCGATGAGGAGGCGATTATCGCAGCTGAAACCGCCTGTTTATTTTCAAAATAGGAGTGCGTCCCGACGATCCTCTTGACATCCATATACGACGCGGGACAAATTTGCAGTTGATCCCGCGGTCTGGGAGGAGATGATGCGCGGAAAATCGCAGCTAAATAAGCGACGCAGGATGCCGGTGGTCGGCGTCGTGATGACTTCTTTTCCTTATTTCGTTGAAGCCGATGACAATGCCAATCGGATGGAGAGTATGATGGATGAGCACGGTATTCGTCACTTGCCGGTGCAGGAAACTGGCAAAGTCGTGGGCATTGTGTCGGAGCGCGATCTCCATCATCGCATCAAACGCGATGCTCCGTCGGCGGAAAAGGATACGATCCTGGCGCGCCATGTCATGGTCAAGGATCCCTATGTTGTTTCCTTCCGCACGCCACTCAGCGAAGTCGTTTTGGAGATGGCACGCCGGCGCATCGGTTCCGTGATTGTCCAACGCCAGGGAAGGCTCGCGGGCATCTTGTCAGCCATGGATGTGTGCAGGATCCTCGGTGAATACCTGGAGTCGATCTTTCCAACCGGCCGCAGAGGCGGCGGTGCCGCGGCATAAACGGCCGAGTCTATCGAAGAAATCTTAGTTTGCTGATCCCCTAATTATTGCTGGAGCTCATCCAGTTGCTTGTCCTTAAGATGGGTTCCAGAATTTTCTGATCTTCCGGGCCGGGCAGCACCTGTGCTAAATGCGCCTGGTATTCGGCTTCGGTCAAAGCATTGGCGTCCAGACCATCGACCGTGTAGCGCTTGCCGGCGTAGTCGCCAATCTGGCGATTGAACTTCATGTCAGGGGCGCGAAGCTTCGGTTTGCCTTCGGGAATTAACCGATTCAAGGACTCGATAATTTCGCAGTCTTCCTTGTAGTAGAGATTACGCGCTTCC
>DATBEY010000416.1:0-6860 GCA_036558765.1 Binatia bacterium
GGGCGGTTGGACAGGAAGATATGAAGCATCTCGGTAGAGCCCAAGCCGTCGAGAATGTCCACACCAGTGCGTTCGAGCCAACGCCGGCCCACCTCGGGCGGCAGCGCTTCGCCAGCCGACGTGCAACAGCGCAGATTGAGCTCGTCGCGCTTGGGCAAATCCGGACAGGACAGGAGCGCGCTGTAAAGCGTCGGCACGCCATAAAAAATTGTCGGCCGATGGTCGCGCAAGATCCGGCACACGGCCTGCGGCGTGGGCCGCTCCGAAAGAAGAATCGTCGTGGCGCCGACCGAGAGTGGAAAGCTTAGAGCGTTGCCGAGGCCGTAGGCAAAAAACAATTTCGCCGCGGAAAAGACGACGTCGCTTTCGCGTATGCCCAGGATCGGTTGCGCGTACAGCTCGGCGGTGTGAATCATGCTGGTCTGCACATGTACGACGCCTTTGGGCGCGCCGGTGGAACCGGAAGAGTAAAGCCAAAAGCAAGCATCGTCGGGACGGGTCGGAGCGGCGCTGAAGGCGCTCGACGCGCCCGCCGTCAGTTCCGCGAAGCGCGGATATCCTTCGCCCTCCGGACCGGAGATAATGATATGCCTGAGGAAGCCTTGATTGTACAGGATGGGTTTGAAAACCGACAGCAGCGGCTCGGATACAATTAATGCTTGGGCGCGGCTGTCGTGCAGCATGAAATCGAAGTCGTCGCCGGTGAGGAGTGTATTGGCCGCGATCGGCACAAGGCCAGCCTTGATCGCGCCGAGAAATGCGGTGGGGAAATCGATGGTGTCGAGCAGACATATCATGACGCGCGCTTCCATGGCCAAGCCGAGATCTGTGAGCGCGCTGGCGCAGCGATTTACCCGCTCGTCAAGCTCAGCGAAAGTGTAGCTGCGGGCAGCATCGATATAAGCGATCTTGTCCGGGCGACTGATCAGGTTGCGCTCGATCAAATCAACGGCCGCATTGTAGTGCGGCGTTAGCGATGCGGGGGCATTCATCTGAGATTCCTTTGATCAACTGCCGTAGTGTTGTTGAAAAGGCCGCCGTTCGGAATGTGCACCTCGAGGCCGATCTCTACTATAGAAACGAATTTTTCGGCAAGCTTTATTGAGAACTTCTCACTCAAGGTATCCGCGCTCACGGAAGAAGCGCCGGGCTCCAGGATGAAGTGGCGCGTCATAGGGTGCTTCTGCGTCATTCGCGCACAGTTGCGCCATATGGAGGGCTTTATAATTGTCCGTGGGAATTAGATCCCGCCGTTTTTCTATGGCTTCGCAAAGCGCATAGGCAACCTTGTTCGGCATACCGGCATGAACAATCATCGGCCAGCCGCTGAAATCAATTGTCGGTAAATCCTCCGCGAGCCCGTTGAAACGGCTCTTGGTCATCGTTGCCGGCCGGTAGCCGAGTGCTTTCATGGCTTTCAGAACGACGCCGTCGATCGGGAGAAAGCGAAAGCCATGCTCCAACACTGTTTTCCCCCAGCTTTTAATTCCTTCGTCAAAAACGGCATTGATGGCGCCCGTTTCGATCCCTTTACGTCGGCTGGGATCACTTGGCCTTGGTGCGCTGTGAAGCTTGGCACCCCAGCGACGTAGATCGGTCAGGGAAAACCCAGCCGCGTTCAAAACGGCCGAGATCGTAAACATCGTGGCACTTCCAGCTAGGGAGTGTCTTGGAATGACTCCTGTTGAAATGCGCAATGGAATGCGCTCTTTGCCGATTTGGGTGAGGGAAGTAATTCCGGTGGATGCATGAACCGCAAAGCCGATCACGTCATAGGACGGAAAAACGGCGATGGTGCGTACCGGAAGGCGGTTTGGAAATGGACCTGTACCCCGATAGGCCATGGTCAGGAGCACCGAAGGATTGACCCAGGCGAGGGAGCATTTTCCTTGGCCAACGGCGATGATCTCGCGAAAGCTGCCGGTAGCAAACGAGATGGTGACTTCAGGACGGGTTTCGGATTTTTTTGTTCCGAGGGAAAGTCTGAGCACGCGGCCAAGATCCGTGTCGGTCTGTAGCACGTTCTCGGCAGCACGCCGGGTTTGATACGAAAGAGAACTGTCGTAAAGACCCGCCGCGATCTCGAGCAGACCTTTGGCGCGCTGAATGCCGGCATTGTAGCGTTGCGTAGCCATTTATGTGTGGATCCTCCTGTGAGTCCTCACAATAATGACCGGACGCGGCTGTGACAAGCAGTTTGTGAAGGGAATCTCTAGGGGAAGCGACAACGATTCAAGGCATCAGCGATCGAAGGATGAGAGCAGAACAAAATCACCCGATCGCCAAGTTAGCTCGACGATCGGGTGACTGGAAGGAAAGAAGGTGGTTAACGTTTGTGTAGGTCGCTTCTCAACTCGCGCCGCGTACCATCGAGCTTCGCCTGGTCGTTGCGGAGGTCTATGCGATCGCCGTGAATCTCTTTCAAGTCACCCTTGATCTCCTGGCGATCTTTGAGGATCTCAGCCTTGCTCGCGCCATTGCGCAGATCACGCCGAAGCTCCGTGCGGTCGTTTCTCAGCTCGGTATAGTCCTTGCGCAGCTCGGTCCGACTGTCGCTTACTTCTTTGCGCGCGCTGCGCACGTTTTTGAAGTCCTGGTGTATCTCCGCTTTGTTATGATGACCGCGATAATCGTGGCGAGTATCTCGATGAGAGAAGCGCGGATCGGGATGCCGGTAATTGCGCCGGTCGTGCTCATCGAATTTTTTCCCAGTGCTCTTTTCCCAACCCTTGTGTTTGCCGTTGTTTTCGTGATGCTCGAAATGTTCCTGATCGGCCAAGGCTGGCATTGCCGGTGTGATGAGAGCGGCGGTAAGCAACCCTCCTAAGACTAAAACTCGTGAGCGATTCATAAGAATTCTCCTTTTCATTTTTTCCGTTTTCGTTAGCCTGAGCCTGATTATTTTTCTTAGCCAGTTCGAATCGACGCTTTAGCTCGCCAAAACTGGCTTTTTCCTGTCTATCTTTCTTGCTGCCCCTGCATATAATCCCCAATCAGCGCGCCCGCTCCGAGTCCAGTACCAGCGCCGATTGCCGCACCCATGCCCGGACGGTGAAATGCGCTGCCGATGGCTGCGCCAGCCGCAGCTCCGCCGAGAGCACCGATGCCCGCGCCTTGTTCGCGAGGCGTCAGGGAACCGCCGGCGCAGCCTGCAGTCGCCGCAGTGATCGTTATGATCAGCGCCCACCGAGATAATCTGTGTTTCATTATTTCCGTTTTCATTTTGCCTCCTAGTGATGATTCGGTTGTGGTTCGTTGGCTAGCGGGTTGAGCAACCGATATGCCACGGAAGTGAGGGACGCCAGCTGCTCGAAATAGCCTAAAGTGCTCTTTGACCGGCGTAGATCTTCCAAGTAAAAATTACCGATGGAGAGTGAAAATGTGCGGTGCAAACCGGCTGCTAATGCAGCACCGTTGACGGGAAAATATGGTTTGTATCGTGAGCCAGCGCTATTGTAGAGCTTAGGGAGAGAGAATCAGGGAAAAGAGAAGGCGCATGCTCGGTCAATCGAGGACGATGTTTGCATTTCTGGTCATTCTCGGATGGCTTAGCCAGGGTAACGCTCAAGAGAAGCCCAAGATCTTTGTCGGAGCATCGAGTAAAACTTTGGGATATAGCCCGCTTTGGGTTGCCAGCAAGAAAGGATTTTTTGATCAGCAGGGACTCGACGTACAACTGGTGCTTTTGCGCGGAGTACCGATGACATTGCAAGCGTTGGCGGCAGGGTCGCTACACTTTGGCTCCGGCGGTCCTGAACCGTACATCGAAGCCTCGGAGCGGGGGCTCGACTTTGTCGTTACTGGTGGAATCATCAACGGCATGGCGCAATTTCTCATCGCCGGGAGGAATTACAAGACCTACGAAGATCTGCGCGGCGCGACGTTCGGCACATCTTCGCTGAGCGGCGGCATCATCACGGCGCTGAAAGAAGCGCTCAAGCTCAAGGGACTTGAATACCCGCGGGATTACAAACTTCTTATTATTGCGGGCGGCTCCTCGGCTAATTTGGCCGCCTTGCAATCAGGGCAGATCGCGGCGACAACCGTGGCGGTGCCGCTCAACTACGCTGCGGAAGAGTCAGGTCTCAACCTTATCGGACGGCTGAGCGAAGGCATTCCGTATTTTCAAACCAATGCGCTGGTGACACGACGATCGTGGGCAGAGAAGAATCGGCAGTTGGCGATTCGGTTCATGAAAGCGATGCTCTTGACGTTTCGCTGGATGTACCAGAACCCCGATGCAGCGGTCGATTTTCTTTCCAAAGAGATGCAGCTCAAGCCCGTGCATGCGCGCAAAGGTTGGGAGTTCTACACGCAGAACCGGTTTTGGCCGCCGGACGGCGACGTCACCATGGAGGGACTCAAAAACAACATTCGCATCTATGCGGAGCAGAGCGGTGCGAAGGGGCCGTTGCCGAACCCCGCTAAGTATGTCGATCAAAGCTATCTCCGGGATGCGCTGAAAGAGATTGAGAAAAACTGATAGTCGCTGATTCAGATGCGCTGTAAGGGAGCGTTGAACTTTCTTGAACTTGCCCTTGTCCGATGGTACTTCTCACTCGTCACTGTAAATTTAACCGATCATTTCAATTCCACTTTCTCAACCGAACAGTAAGGGGTATCTGGGAAATATATTGCCGCGCAAGGCTGAACCCGGGACGCGATGAATCGCACTGAGCTCACGAGCAATTTGTATCGGCACCGGCTGGTTGCGGTGGTCCGTTCCAAGACTGCGGAAGCCGCCCTGGAGCTCGCGCACGCCGCGGCGGAAGCCGGGATTCAATTTGTCGAAATCACTTTCAGCGTGCCGGGCGCCCTCGACGTGATTAAAGAACTCGCGGCTCGTAACGATCTGCGCGTCGGCGCAGGAACGGTTTTAGCACCGCAGCAGGCGGAGCGAGCGATCGGCGCGGGTGCAGAATTTATCGTGTCGCCATCCTTGGAAATCAATTTGGTCGGAATTTGTCATGCCGCGAATGCGGCTTGTTTTCCGGGAGCGGCGACGCCCACAGAGGTCATCGCGGCGCACCGCGCTCATGCGGATCTAGTAAAAATCTTTCCCGCCGATCTGGTCGGCGGCCCATACTTTATTCGCCAAATGCAAGGCCCGTTTCCGGAGATTCGTTTCATGGTTTCGGGCGGAGTAAGCTTGAAGAACGTTGCGGAATACCTGGAAATTGGCGTTACCGGTATTTGCTTGGGCAGCAGTTATCTCGGCGAACTGCTGGCAAAAGCCAGCAAGAAAGCGTTCGTGCGAGAAGTTCGGAAATTCGTTAGCATCGTCAACAAGACGAGGTTGCACAAAACAAATTCTAGAAAGCAGTCATGACCCTTCTTCGACTCACGCTGGCCTGCGAAGACTACGATCGCACGCGCCCGATCAAAGACGGTGTCGTCAAGCCTGACGGGGTTGAACTCAACTATCTGACGATGCCGGTGGAAGAGATTTTTTGGCGCATGATGAAATACGAAGAGTTCGACGTGTCGGAGCTGTCGATGGGAGCTTTTTTGACCGCAGCCGCCCGCGGCCATCGGCCATTCGTGGCGATTCCGGTGTTTCCGTCGAGGACTTTTCGTCATCGCTGCATTTTTATCAACACCGCCGCTGGCGTGCGGCGAGTGGAGGATCTTCGCGGCAGACGTATGGGCGTACCCGAATATTCGATGACCGCGGCAGTATGGCTGCGCGGTTTGTTTCAACACGAGTACGGCATTCAGCCAGGTGACATTCGTTGGGTTCAGGCCGGCGAAGAACATCCAGGTCGCAAAGATCGTGTGGATTTCGAGATGCCTGCGGGCGTGCGGCTCGAAAGCCGGCCCGACACGACCCTCAATGCGATGATCGAGCACGGAGAGATCGATGCTATGATGTCGCCGCGCATGCCGACCTGCTTTCTCCACGGCTCGCCGCGAGTGCAGCGCCTATTCCCGGATTATCGACAAGTCGAAATGGACTATTTCAGGAGAACCGGCTTGTTTCCGATCATGCACGTGATCGTGATCCGGCGTTCGATCTATGAAAAGGAGCGTTGGGTGGCGCAAACGCTCTACAAGGCGTTCTGCGAGGCTAAGGATATTTGCATGCGCGATCTTTACGACACCAACATTCTGCGCGTGAGTTTGCCCTGGACCTCTGCCGAATACGAAGATACGCGAAATCTTATGAGCAGCCATTATTGGCCTTATGGTTTGGAGCCCAACCGAACTAATTTAGCGACGCTGCACAGCTATTTGTTTGAACAGGGGCTAATTAAGCAACGACTCAATCTGGATGAGCTCTTCGCGCGCGAAACGGCCGAGAGTTTTAAAATTTAGCGATGGCACCGCAGCGAGAATTTTCACTCTAGGACCACGAATTTCTGAAGATAGGCAATTCATTTGTAATCGCGCATTCCCCACGGCGTAAAAACGACGATTTGTGTCGGCGGCGGCAACGCCGCTTTGCTGAAGGTCATCCGGAAGGTGCCGAGGTATTTGTGGGGATAGTCCTTTACGAACATATCGAGCAGATAGGTGCTTTCCCTATAGTGCATCGGGATCGCGATTTTCGGTTTCAGCTGTTGCAGCACTTCCCGCGCGGTGTCGGGCGGCATGGTGAACGTCCCGCCAATCGGGATCATGGCGATATCCACCTTGCCAAAGGCTTTGATTTGTTCTTCGGTCAGCTTGTGGCTCAAATCGCCAAGATGGGCAATACACAGCGTCCCGAGGTCAAAAACGAACGCAGCTCCTTTTAGAGCATTGCCGAATTGCTGCTGATAAATCGGGACACTGTAGATTAAGACGTCGCGGATGGTGGTGCTGATTTTGTTCCATTCAGCGCCGTAATTCCCTAGTCCGCGCAGGATGACCGGATTGCC
>DATBEY010000417.1:0-5487 GCA_036558765.1 Binatia bacterium
AGAATCTGTGACAAACTCAGAAGATCAGGCGGTTCAACAAATGGCTTGCGCTTTTGCCGTCCTTCGGCGTCGAGCTTGCGCAGATCATCCGGCGAGTAATGCTTTTCCAGATCCATCGCCATTGACGGGCCCCGATTCCAAGCCTGCACGATGAAGTCGTCTCCATGGGATTTTATGTCGACGGATTTTACTTGCATTCCTTCGAGCGATTGGCCGATACATCTCAGAATGGACGAATAGCGCATTTTCGCCGGGCCGGCTTGGATCGTAGCAGCACTGGTTTCCATGCGAGGTAATCTCAGCAACTGCCATGCCACAAAATCCGGCATGAGGATCTTCTATTTTCCGGCTATGCTCTTCAATCTGTGCAAATTTGTTCGGAGATGAATCGAGCCCGGCCTTATCCGATCGGTATCATGAGGTGGGCAGGTCAATAAACTGCACTAGCACATCGTCCCTCTCGTGCTTTCTTCACGATAGGTTGTCCAAGAACAATTCTCGACCATCAAACGGCGCACGCCATGCGGCGCTTAGCGGATCTTCATTTCGCTGACGACAATTTTTTCGTCCGGCCGCGGCTTCCAGACGACGTTACGCGCGGCGCCGTAAATTTCCGCCAGTGTGTAGAGCGGCACGAACGGCACGTCTTCCATTAAGATGCGCCCCAATTGTTGCAGGATGGCCACGCGCTTCTTCGGATCGCCGGTTTTCTGTTCTTCGTCGACGAGCTTGTCGAATTCTGGATTTTTATACTGCGTTCGCACGCTGACGCCCGATCGATAGTATTGGTCGTAGACGGTATCGGCATCCGCCGCCGGACGTCCGACATAATAGAACGGCAGCTTGCCACCGTTGACTCCGTCTTTACCCCAGAAAATGACGAATTCCTGGGAGATCAGTTCGGTCTTGATGCCGACCTTGGCGAGCTGATCGGCGATCACCTGGCAGACTTCGCGGGCCTTGGGATAACGATCGGGCGAAAAATACAACTTAATTTCCAGTCCCTGTGGATACCCTGCTTTATCGAGCAGCTCCTTGGCCTTTTTTAAATCCAGCGGATATCGCTTGATCTTCGGATCGAAGCCAATCACATTCGATCCCATCGGCCCGTTCATCAGATAGCCATTGCCTTCATAGACATATTTGATGATCACGGAGGGATCGATCGCGTAATTGATCGCCTGGCGCAGGAACTTATTGTCAAAGGGTTTGTGCGTAACGTTCATCGCTAGAAAATACATGCGCACCCCTTCGACCTTTTCCGCCCGCACGCGCGGATTGTTTTCGAAACGCGATAGTTCTTCCACCGGAACATTGTTGGCGATATCTCCTTGCCCTGCGAGTAGGCCCGCCACACGCCCCGCATCTTCCTTGACGCGCCGCACAACGATTTCTTTGATCGCCGCCTTGTTACCCCAATAGTTGTCATTGCGCGTAAGCACCAGATTGCCGTCGCGCTGCCAGCTTACGAAGCGGTAAGGGCCGGTGCCGACAGGTTTTTGCTCTGCCGGGTCCCCACCCTGCGCATCCATCCCGGCTTTTCCTAGAATGAAGCGGTTCTGCAAGCGGTCGAGAAAAACCGCATTGGGCGCTTCGGTAGTAAAAGCGATCGTGTTCTCGTCCAAAGCTTGCATTTCGGTAAGGTCGCGAAAGTTCTCTTTTTGCAGGCTCTGCTTGTCGTTCTTAATGCGGTTGATGGAATAAATGACATCGTTCGCCGTGAAGGGACTGCCGTCATGAAAGCGAACGTTTTTCCGCAATTTAAAAATCCACTTCTTACCCTGAAATTGCCACGATTCGGCGAGCACACCGAAATAGTCGCGTTTGGCGTAGTTCACCTCGACGAGCGGCTCGATCATGTTGTTCCAGATGCCGTACTGCGGACTCGAGCTGTGCGCATAGGGATGGAGCGTATCGAGCCCGATGCTGCTGAGAATCGTCAGCCGTTCTTTGGACGCGGCGTAGCTGGTGCCAACCCACGCGCTGCCGACCCACGCGCCCAGTCCAGCGAGTGCCCCTTGTTTGAGAAATGCGCGGCGCTTGATGCCTTGATCGCTTGCAGTCATTTCAGTTTCCTCCAAAGGTCGAGTCTTGTTCTGTCGCTTAACGGATTTTCATGTCGAAGGCGAGCACCTTTTCTTCCGGGTGCGCTTTCCAGATCACGTTGCGCGCGACGCCGTAGATTTCCGCCAACGTGTAGAGCGGCACGAGCGCCGCTTCCTGCATCAGAATTTGTCCGATCTGCTGCAGCATGGCGATCCGTTTTTTCGAATCGCCGGTTTTTTGCTCCTCGTCGATCAGACGGTCCACCTCGGGATGTTGAAATCCGACCCGCTTGGTTCGTCCCGAGCGATAATATTGATCGTACACGGTGTCAGCATCGATGGCTGGACGCCCCACATAATAGAAAGGAATTTTTCCGCCGTTGACACCGTCCGATCCCCAGAAAATGGCAAACTCCTGAGAGACCAGCTCGGTTTTAACACCGGCTTTAGCGAGTTGATCGGCGACCACCTGGCAGACCTCGCGCGCTTTCGGGTAACGGTCGGGCGAGAAATTAAGCTTCACGTCGAGACCGTTGGCGAAGCCGGCTTGCGCAAGCAGCTCCTTGGCTTTCTTCGGATCATAGGGATAGCGCTTGATCTTGGGATCGTAACCGATCACGTTCGCGCCTAGCGGCCCGTTCATCACGTAACCGTTGCCTTCGTAGATATGCTTGATGATCACTGTGGAATCGACGGCATAGTTGAATGCCTGGCGTACCAGTTTGTTATCGAAGGGTTTGTGGGTAACATTCATCGCTAAAAAATACATTCTGAGCCCTTCGACTTTTTCCGTACGCACGCGCGGGTGCTTGTCGAGTCGTGAGATTTCTTCCACCGGCACGTTGTTGATGACATCCCCTTGACCCGCCAGCAGGCCAGCCAGTCTCGCCGCGTCCTCGCCGACCTTCTTGAGCACGATTTCCTTGATGTCGGCTTTCCGTCCCCAGTAATCATCGTTACGGGTCATAACCAGATTGCCGTCGCGCGCCCAGCTCACGAATTTGTAGGGTCCCGTGCCGATCGCGTATTGATCGACGTCATCGCCGTATTTCTCCGCCGCGCTCTTGCTGACGATGAACCGATTTTGCAGCCGGTCGAGAAAAACCGCGTTCGGTTGAGTCGTGGTAAAGATCACCGTGTAATCGTCCGGTGCCTGGACCTCTGCCAAATCGTCGAAATTGGACTTCTGCAAGCTTCTTTTGTCGGTTCTGATTCTATTGACGGAATGAACGACATCCTGCGCAGTGAACGGCACGCCGTTGTGAAAACGAATTCCCTTCCGCAGGCGAAACGTCCATTTGTTGCCTTCGAACTTCCACGAATCGGCGAGCACCCCGTAGTAATCTTTGCGCGCATAATTCACCTCGACCAAGGGTTCGATCATGTGTTGCCAGATCCCATATTGGGGCCCGGAGCTGTGGCCGTACGGATTCAGAGTGTCCAGGCCGATACTGCTTAAAATCATCAACCGTTCCTTCGAGGCGGCGTAGCTCGCTTTTGACAGCGCGCCTCCCAAGGCAGCGCTGATGCCGAGCATGGCGCTGCGCTTCAAAAACTCGCGGCGGGGAAGTTTGCCATTTGGTGCGCTCACGGTACCTCCAATGGTTTTTATTACCGCTGGCTTGTCGTCGACTCGGGGCAAGATCTCTCGATTAGTTCGATCTGACATGTTGTCATTCCGTGGCCTTCGACAAAGCCCAGCCTAAACACCGCGAGGAATCTTTCTCTGAACCCTTATCGCGACGCTGAAAAATAAAATCGCGACTCTCCACCTATTACTTGATCGACATGTCCCAGCCCAAGACTTTTTCATCCGGGCGCATTTTCCAAATTAAATTTCGCGCCACACCGTAAATATCGGCCAGGTTGTAGAGCGGAATAAACGGCGCTTCTTCCATGATCATTTTGCCGGCTTTTTGTAAAATCGCGATTCTTTTTTTCTGATCCGCAGTCTTTTGCTGTTCCTCGATCAGCTTGTCGAGATCCGGGTTACTGTAATTTGTCCGCTTGGTGGTGCCGGTACGAAAATATTGGTCATAAAGCGTATCGGCGTCGGTGAGCGAGCCGCGGCCGATGTAATAGAACGGCAGCTTGCCGCCGTTCACCCCCTGCTTGTCCCAGAACAACGCCCATTCCTGTGAAATCAGCTCGACTCGAAAGCCGCCTTTGACCATTTGCGCCGCAACCACCTGGCAAACCTCGCGGTCCTTGGGATAGCGACCCGCGGAGTAGTAGAGCTGGATATCGCAGCCGTTTGGAAACCCTGCCTTGGTCAATAGCTCTTTCGATTTTTGCGGGTCGAAGGGATATCGTCTAAGCTTCGGATCGGCGCCGACCACATTCGCGCCCACCGGACCATTGATCGGGTAACCGATACCGTCGAAAATATTCTTGACGATCGCCGGCGCGTCGACGCTGTAATTCGCCGCCTGGCGCACGAGCTTGTTATCCCACGGCTTAAAAGACATATTGAAGGCGAGAAAAAACATTCTCAGGCCTTCGATCTTGTCGACCCGAATACGCGGGTGTTTCTGTAATCGGGCCACCTCATGATCCGGCACATTGTTGATGAAATCCGTCTGACCGGACTCCAATGCCGCCAGCCGCGCCGCGTCTTCGGTCACTTTGCGAAAGACGATTTCTTTGATCGCCGCCTTGCCGCCCCAGTATTCGTCGTTACGCGTGAACACCATGTTGCCGCCGCGCTGGTAGCTGACGAATTTATAGGGGCCGGTGCCGATCGGGTTGTCGTACAGTTTGTCGCCGAACTTATCGCCGGCGACTTTGCTCAAGATAAAGCGGTTCTCCAGGCGATCGAGAAAAATCGCCAGCGGCTGCTTGGTGACGAAGACGACGGTGAGCTCGTCCGGCGTTTGCACTTCGGTGACGTCTTTGAAATTGGACGCCTGCAAACTGCCGCCCTTTTCGTCGCGCATCTTCTCGATGGAAAACGCCACATCCTTTGAGGTGAGCGGCGCACCGTTGTGAAACTTGATGTTCTTCTTCAGCTTGAACGTCCACTTGTTGCCTAGAAACTGCCACGAGTCGGCGAGAACACCGACGTAATCTTGTTTCTTGTAGTCAAGCTCCACGAGCGGCTCCATGACGTGCTGCCATTGGCCGTAAATGGGACTCGAGCTGTGGTTGTACGGATTGATCGAATCGGCAACGCTGCTATGGTAGATCGTCACTCGATCGCGCGACGCCCCGTAGGCATTTCGCTGCACATAACGTCCCGTGGCTGCGCTCACGGCAAACGCCGCACTGCTTTTCAAAAAGCTCCGCCGATCGATGAGAGTTGGCATCTTCAGATCTCCTGTCGAGCTCTGTGTTCGGTCATGGTTGTTCTCGGATAAGCATGCCCTCAGTTTAAGCTCACCTCTGCCTCCGGAGCTTGGGATCAAAAATGTCGCGCAGCCCATCCCCCAGTAAATTTATGCCG
>DATBEY010000418.1:0-3157 GCA_036558765.1 Binatia bacterium
AAAACCCGCGCGACTTCAAAGGCTCCGGCGTCGGTCCAACGCCGGCCTACAGTTTTTCCACGAGTATCGTCGAGCTCCATTGCGACAGCGCCACCGGTGAAATCAAGATCGACAAAGTTTGGATCGCCCATGATTGCGGTCGTGCCTTCAATCCGTTGCTCGTCGAGGGTCAAACCGAAGGCAGCGTTTACATGGCGCTAGGCGAGGCATTGATGGAGGAACAGATTTTTCGCAAAAGCGGGCTGCACAAAATCCCGTCTATACTGGAATACAAAAGCCCGACCATGCTGGAGACGCCGGAGATCGAAACGATTCTCGTCGAAACTGGCGATCCCGAAGGTCCCTACGGTGCCAAGGAAGCCGGCCAGGGTCCGCTTTTGCCCGTGGTTCCCGCCGTGGCGAACGCGCTTTACGACGCCATCGGCGTGCGCATCCATGAAATTCCGATCACGCCGGACAAAATTCTCCGCGCTCTCGATGGCCGGCTGAAACCAATCTCGGTTCCTGATTTCAAATTTCCGGCACCGATTAAGTGGCACCCAGGAGAAGGAATTGAAGTGAGGCAAAAAAGTTAAGCGAAGATTCAACCGCACCAAAATTCGAAGCTCGAAATCCGAAATTCGAAACAAATTCAAAATGAACGAAACATGTAGAATGTTCCAAACAGAAACAGTTGGCGGGTTTCCCGGTTTGCAACTTATTTGAGTTTCGTTTGTTTCGGATTTGGATATTCGGATTTCGGATTTGCCGCAAACGACTTAAAGAAATCGACGAAGTAAATGTTGCGCCTACCTGAATTTAATTACATCCAGCCGCGTTCGCTGAAACAAGCTACAAGAGCCTTGGCGGATTTGGGTCCCGAAGGGATGCTCGTGGCCGGTGGTACAGACGTGTATCCCAAGATGAAGCGCGGGCAGTTCACGCCGCGCACCTTGATATCCCTAAGAGCGCTCCGCGAGCTAAAAGGCATCAGACAAAACAACGAGGGATTGCGGATCGGCGCCGCCGAGAGCTTAACGACAGTTTCGCACCATCGCCTGATCGCAAAATATCTTCCCGCCCTTGCTCACGCCGCCGAGTCCGTGTCAACGCCGCAGCTTCGTAACATGGGAACCATCGGAGGAAATGTCCTGGTCGATACGCGCTGCAATTATTACGATCAAACTTTTTTCTGGCGGCAGGCCGTGGGTTTTTGCATGAAAAAAGACGGCGACATCTGTTTGGTCGCTCCCGGAAGCGCCAAGTGTTTGGCCGTGGCTTCTTCCGATACGGCGCCGGTGCTCGTGAGCCTTGGAGCGGAAGCGATTGTCGTCGGCAATCAAGGCGAGCGGCGGGTTAAGCTCGCCGATCTTTATCGCGATGACGGCATCCAGTATTGCAGCAAGGCTGCAGACGAAGTCCTGAAAGCTTTGATCATCCCGCGAGAGAATCTGACGCGCAGAAATGTTTACTTGAAGCTCCGCCGCCGCGGCTCCTTTGATTTTCCGATCCTTGGGGTCGCGGCAACACTCGCTATCGACGGCAGCGGCGCGTGCCGCGATGTCAGCGTCGTGTTGACCGCCGTCGCTTCGGCGCCGAAAGTAATCAATGAGGCCGGAGCGCTGCTGACGGGAAAGAAACTTACTTTGGACTTGATTGATGCCGTCGCCGAGTTCGCAGCGAAAGCTGCGCATCCGCTCGATAATACCGATTTGGATTATTGGTACCGCAAGCGCATGACCCGAGTGTATACGCAAAGAGCTTTGGCGAACCTTGCGGGTTTGAGTTTGCCGGCTAGTGACACTTAGATCGTAAGAGTTATGGCGCAAGATCTGCGAACCTTTCTGGATGCCGTCAAGGATCAGAGTCCGGAAGATTTTCTCGTGATTACGCGGGAAGTCGATCCTGCGTTCGAAATCACCGCCATTGCCGTAAAGCTTGAACAGGAAGCGAAACGGCGACCGATTTTGCTTTTCGAAAAGGTGAAGGGCAGCGATTTTCCTGTATTGACCAACGTGCATGCCGGTCGCTGGCGCTTAGCCGCAGCGATCCATGCGCAACCGAAAGAAATGCAGCGCGCCTATTTGCGCGCCATGGAAAAACCGCTCGTGCCCAAGCTTGCCACCGATGCCCCGGTCAAGGATGTAATTCTCACCGGCGATCAGGTCGATCTCTACAAGCTGCCGCAAGTCTGCCACCATCAGGACGACGCCGGGCCTTACATCACGGCCGCCATTTCGTTCGCGAAAGATCCAAACGGCGAGACCTGGAACTGCGCTTATAATCGGCTCATGATCCAAGGCCGCAACCGGACTTCGATTCACCTCACCTTGGCAAAACACCTCTGGGAATTTCAGCGCTATGCCGAAGCGGAAGGACGGCCCTTGCCGGTCGCCTTCGCCATCGGTGTCCACCCCGCGATTGCGCTCGGCTGTCTTGCCATCGGTTCCATCGACGAAGACGAGCGCGCGATCATGGGCGGTTTGCTTGGTGAGCCGCTGGAGCTGGTGAAATGCGAGACCTCTGATGTTCTGGTTCCCGCCGCGGCTGAGATCATTTTAGAAGGAGAGATTCTACCGCGCGAGCGCACCGCTGAAGGTCCGTTCGGCGAATTTACGGGCTACAGTCTGGGCGAGCGCCAGCGCGAACTGTTGCAAGTGCACGCGATCACACATCGCCATGATGCACTGTTTCAAGATATTACCGTCGGCCATCTCGATCACCTGATGCTTTCGACCACACCGATCGAAGCCAACCTTTATCGCGCCGTGCGCGCGATGGTGCCGACCGTCAAAGCGGTGCGGGTGCCTGCACCGTTCACCTGCTACGTGTCGATCGAACAACGGATCTCGGGGCAAGCGAAGAATGCAATCCTGGCGGTTCTTGGCGCTGATCTCTACATGAAGCGCGTTGTCATCGTCGATCACGATGTCGACATTTTTAACGATCGGCAGGTCAACTGGGCCATCGCGACACGCTGCCAACCGGACCGAGATATCGCAATCATCAGCAATACCCGCGGCTCGGATCTAGATCCATCCACCAAGGAGGACGGCAACACCGCGAAGTGGGGCGTCGACGCCACCGCCAAACCATCGCTCGCCGCATTTACGCCGAGACATCGCATTCCGCGGGACGTGTGGCAACGCATCGACATCAAAGAAATTCTTGGCAAGTA
>DATBEY010000419.1:0-10802 GCA_036558765.1 Binatia bacterium
GGTATTGCCTCTGGTGCCGTATTGATGCAAGTAAATCATTAAAGTGGAGCCGGAAACCTAATTTATCCCGCTTTTCTCGCTTTCGTCGCCTTCTCACTCTCGTAGATCTTAAACGCGTCCTTGACCGAAATATTTTCATGGACGATTGCTCGAACTGCTTTTATCATTCCGACCGGTGAGTCCGATTGGAAAATATTTCTTCCCATATCGACGCCGACGGCGCCCCGTTTGACTGCATTGTAGGTAAGCTCGAGCGCTTCCATCTCAGGAGTTTTCTTTCCGCCCGCAACGATCACCGGGATCGGACAGCTCTCGATCAATTCTTCGAAGTTCTCGCAGTAGTAAGTCTTGACGACATGCGCGCCAAGCTCGGCTGCGATACGGCAAGACAAGCCCAGGTAGCGCACGTCGCGCGCCATATCTTTCCCGACGGCAGTCACCGCAAGTACCGGAATCCCATATTTCTCGCCGTCATCGACGAGCTTTGCCAAGCTGACGAGCGTTTCTTTTTCGAATTCCGACCCGACAAAAATCGACAGCGCCATCGCGGAAGCGTTCAGGCGAATACAGTCATCGATCGACACTGTGATATCTTCGTTGGACAGCTCCTTCAGGATGCTGGTTCCACCGGAAACCCGCAACACGATCGGTTTCTCGGCCCTGGCGTCGACCGAAGTGCGCAGTACACCGCGCGTCAACATGATCGAATCGGCATGCGGCATCAGCGGTTCGATGGTCTTACGCGGCTCCTCAAGACCGCTCGTGGGACCTAAAAAATAGCCGTGATCGACAGCCAGCATGACAGCTCGGCCGTCCGCTTTGATAATCCGCCCCAAACGGTTCGCCATTCCCCATTGCATCGACATCTTAGCCTCCTTATGTAACTTTGAATTTCGTTGAAACTAGCAAAAAAAGACCCGTAATTAAACTTCGCTCATTGAGGTCCATTTTCGGGGCCCCGCATTTCCGCACAGGAGCAAACAATCGTCGCTTTCAAAAAATATCTTTCGCACGAATCCTCTTTCGAGATGGGAAATTCCAAAGTTCAGAGCGCAATTGACAGTCGATCTGCCGTGCTGATAGCCTCGTCGCATTCTGCTCTCATTGGAGGAACAATGCCGATCGAAGTCATGGACATGGCAAAGATGGCGCGAGAGGAAGGAAAACGAAAAGTAATCTTTAACACCAGCCGTTTTCATGCATGGCTCCACGTGTATCCCAGGCCGGGAGACGCCGACGACATGCACTGTCATAATGCGGATCAGACGTTTTATGTCATCGAAGGTGAATGCACGATGCATTTTCCTGATGGTGGAAAGTCGGTCATGACGCCCGGTATGGTCGCAACCATCACCGGCGGTTCTTTTTACCAATTGGAAAATACCGGCAGCGGACCGATGGTGCTGATGGGCAATCGCTCCGGCCCATCGGAAGCGATTCAGCACATCAACTACGAGTTGCGCAAGGACATCAAAACTCTTTCACGTGAGGAGATGGAAAAGATCCGCCATCCCGGAAACGTTCGCGTCTCTAACTGAGGCTAGACGTTTGGACAACTAAGAGACAAGACGAACGGGCTCGCTCGACTTCTCGAACCAAGGCGCGAGGTAACGTACGGCAAGCCCGAACAAAATCAACCCGCCTCCGGCAATCGTTGGAACCGAGGGGATCTCGCCGAAGGCCACCGCAACCCAAACTGGATTCAGCACAGGCTCGATCAGCGCAATGAGAGATGCTTCCTGCAGCGAAACTGACTGCAATCCTTTGGAGAACAAGCAGTACGGCAGGCCGAGCTGAACCGCGCCCATCACGGCAAGAATCGCGAGTTGATGTTGATCGAGCGACAATTGTGATGTCACGAAGAGCAACAGTAGTAGTGCGCAGCCGAGATTGTTGATCCAGGTCAGATAAACCGGACTCACCGCCTGCGTATTGCGCAAATTGACCATATAGGCGGCAAACAGCACGCCGCTCGATAACGCCAGTACCACGCCGCTCATCTCCGGTCGGCCAACGCTCTCGACGGAGATGGCGCAGACCCCCACCATGGCCAAAAAAAGCGCTATGCCGTTGAGTCTGGAGATTTTCTCTCCCAGGACGATCCGAGAAAAAAGAAACACGAAAATCGGTGCGGCGTACTGGAGTACAATCGCATTGGCAGCGGTGGTCAGCTTATTAGCGGCAACAAACGCGCTAATGGCTGCGCTGTAAGTGACGACCGAGGCAAGAATCGGCCAGTTCAGCTGCCACTGGCTTCGCCTTAAGAAGGGTGCAAAGACCAAGCACGCAAAAAAGCTCCTGTAGAACACGATCGCAAGGGGTGGCACGTCGAGATGTTTGATAAATACGCCGGCCAAGCTCCAAAGAACCGCCGCTGAGAAAATCAGCCAATGTCCTCGACCAGTGGGGTTAATGGATTGCGGCATCGCTCGCGAGTAGCGCGTAACCGATGAACATTAATAACAGCGTGCCTTTAGTGGCAATCGGCGCTTAGCTTCGCAGATAAACTGTCTCTCACAGTCGATTAATCGAGCAGTAAGTCTTTTTTTGTCAACGATTACACCAGCGATCTTAGACACGGACAAAAAAAGAGGGGCAGAGACATTTCTCTTACCCCCTTTCGTTCGGTAGAACAAAATGGAATTTGCAGCTAGCTTTCTGGCACCACCGAGATCTTGAGTGGCACAGTGAGATCCGCCGCGAGACGGACCGGCACCTCGTAATCACCGGCGACTTTGATCGGTTCATCGAGATGAATCTTCCGCCGGTCGATATTGACCCCTTGGGCTTTCAGCGCCTTCTCGATTTGGATATTAGTGACGGATCCAAAAAGCCTGCCCTCTTCCCCAACCTTCATCGCGATGATCAACGAAACCGACCCAAGCTGATCGGCGGCACCCTGTGCGTGACGCAGGACTTTTTGCTTTTGATCGGCCACGAGCTTTTTCTGGTGCTCGAAAGTTTTGAGATTCTTTTTGTTGGCAATCAGCACCAGACCACGGGGCAAAAGATAGTTGCGCGCGTACCCGTCACGTACCCGCACGACTTCGCCGATCTTGCCAACATTGGCGATATCTTCTTTCAAAATCACTTCCATAAGAGCCTCCAGACTAGGACGCGCGTGACGTGAGATTGTCCTTTCGGAGCCGACGGAAGTCGCCCCAAAGGTCGAACAAGCCCAGCCCGACGACCAACAACGTAAAGATTTGCTGAAAGACAATCAACACGTAGGTCAAACCGCGTAAAAACCGCGGCACTTTGTTCTTGGCGAAGAAAAATCCGATCACCGCGAGTCCTTGAGCAAAATAGAATGCGCTAATCACGAGCAGCAAGTTCACTGCGATGTTTCGGATCGAACTCAAAACCGGAACGAAGAGAATAAAACCGCAAGCGATCAGCGCCCATACCAGCTGTTCCGGAGCTTTCCATTCACGCAAAGACGCGAGCGAAAACCATTGTCCTCGACGCTCGGGGAAACGCCTAAGCAAATAGAGAATATTGACCAGAGCAATAAAGGCAAAGCTCAGAAAGACCAACGCTGGCAGAAGCTGAACGATTCGATCGATCATGAGCGGCATCTGCGTCTTCAGCAGGTCCAAACTATCCGGCGACAAGCCCATATTTTCTTGCATTCGGATGGCGGACATTACCTGTTCGGTCAATCCGCGGTGCACGTCCTGTGACATCAGCGCCCATGAACCGTACGACTGAAATGCAATGATTCCCGCGGTCGCCAGCATTACGGTGGAGATTACGACCACTAAATATTCGATCGCGCGAATCCGCCCGAGCAAACCTAGCAACAGACCCGCTAGCGCAGCGAATACGCCATACACCAGCGCCAGCTCTTTGGTCCCGAAAACCACAAAAAGCAAAATGGCGACGCACAGTACCCCGATGCCGCCGCTGATGCCATATTTGAGGCCAAATAGCAGTATGGGTTGCGCCACGAAGGGGAAAGCGATCACACCGAGAGGCGGCAAGCTAATGCCACTGAGAAACAGCACCACGCTAGAAGCCAAAGCGAGAGTGAATTTGCTGATGACTTCTAACTTCGCCATCGAAGTATCCCGGACCAACGGATTAGCTTTTCGCGGTGGTAAACGGCAGCAACGCGACACTGCGGGCGCGTTTGACGGCGGTGGTCAGCATACGCTGGTGACGAGCGCAATTCCCGGTAATCCGGCTGGGCGTCATCTTTCCCCGTTCCGTAATGAATTGGGATATCACTCGCAGATCCTTGTAGTCGATGGCGAGTGATTTATCCGCGCAAAATCGACATACCCGCCGGCGAAACATCGGCCGTCGCCGCGGCGGTCCCTTTTCGTCATCCGATCTCTCTCGTTGGGGTCTTGGACCCCGTTCCATTTGTGCCATGGTTAATCCCTCGCTAGTAATATTGACCGGATCCGACCTTATAAACGCTCATGATCGCTGGCAGCGTCCTGTGCGGTCGAGTTGCTCCGGCTCAAAAACTGCACCGTAGTAGCAATCACTTCGTATTTACTGCGTGTCTTACCTTCAGCGGTTTCCCAGCGCTTTTGACTGAGCCGGCCGTCCACCAGCACTTGAGCGCCCTTTTGCAAAAAACTCTTGCTGCGCTCGGCAACTTTGCCAAATGCGACGATATCGATAAAACAGACTTCTTCCTTGAGTTCGTCGTTTAGTCGGTAACGATGATGGACCGCGAGCGGAAACTCACAAACCGGCATTCCCGTCGGCGTGTAGCGAAGGTCGGGATCTCTGGTGAGGTTCCCGAGCAGGATCACCTTGTTGTACTCGCCCATGGGACGGTACTCGTCGCCTCGAACTCTATGCTACCGGTTCGGTCTTTGTACCTTCGGCTTCGGAAGTCTGCCGAGCCTGATCCGGATGTCCCTTTACTCCGGCCGCGCCAGTGGCGGTATTTTCCTGGGCTCGAACGGTCAAGTATCGGAGAATGCCGTCGGTTAGCTTGAGATTACGCTCTAATTCCTCGACCGCGCCGCCGGTGGCATTATACCTGAGCAAAACGTAATGGCCCTTGCTCTCTTTATTGATCCGGTAGGCAAGATCGCGAATACCCCACTCGTCCACTTGGGTGAGAGTACCGTTTTGGCCCTCGATTACCTTTTTGAATCTCTCGACAAATTCCTTGATTCTTGTTCCCCGTTCCGGATGAACGACGAATAGGGTCTCATAAAGAGTCACGAATACCACCCTCCGTAATGAATTGTTTCATCTAACATACGACCCAACGCAATACAACGCGGCGCGAATCTAGCCGCGCGGGCGGTTGTAAAGAGCCATCGCTCGGTGAATTCCCTCATTGACCAGGCAAATCGCCGATTGCGCCGCTTGGTCGACGATTTCGTCTATTGCTGCGCGCTCGGTCGCGGCGAAATTTTCCAGGACATAATCGGCGGCATCCATGCCGTCCGGAGGCCGCCCGATTCCTAATCGAATCCGGGAAAACTCTGCGGTGCCAAGATATTCCACGATCGAGAGCATGCCACGGTGTCCACCGGCACTTCCCCTCGCGCGGATTCTTATCTGACCGAAAGGTAAATCCAGGTCGTCGTAAATCACCACTAGGTTAGTTGCGTTAGTGTCGATTTCCGCGAGAAGGCAGCCGACCGTTGCGCCACTGCGATTCATGAAGGTTTGCGGCTGAGCCAGAACGACCGCTTCTTTCTCGCATCGCCCTTGCCCCAGAATCGAATCGCAGCGCTTTTCGCTCAAAACAATGCCGGTTTTCGCGGCCAGCCGATCAACTACCAAGAAACCTAGATTATGCCGCGTCAGCTCGTAGCGTTTGCCGGGGTTCCCCAGACCGACGATCAATTTCATCGGACCGCGCCGACATGTTTAACTCAGGATTCACTTTCCTTCGTCGGTTCGGTCGCAACCGGCGCAGCTTCTGCGCCCTCGACCGGTGCAGCCGCAGCAGCTGGCGCCTCCTCAACCGTCGGTGGCACCACCGAGACCAGAGCCAGATTAGACTCGTAAATCGCCGTCACGCCTTCGGGCATGCGCAGATCTTCGATGTGAACTGAATCACCGATGTCCAGTGCGCTCACGTCGACATCAAAGTAAGCTGGAATATCCAGGGGCAAACACTCGACCTCGATTTCTCGAATGATCGGTTGAAGAATACCACCGCGCACCACGCCCGCCGCCTTGCCCACGAAGTGTAGCGGCATGTGCACGGCGATCTTTGCGGTGAGATCGACTTCGTATAAATCGGCGTGAATCACGTCGCCGCTGATCGGATGATATTGCATGTCTTTGACGAGCGCGACTTTGTCGGCCAAGGTGGCGGTGGCTGACTTTAAACGGACCAAGTGCGAGCCTTCCAGTCCCGCGATTCGGCTGGAAAATTCACGTTTATTGAATTCAAGCGCGACCGGCTGCATTTTTGGTCCATAGAGGATTCCCGGAATTTTCCCATTGCGCAGCAGCCGTTTGGCATCACGTTTATTTTTCTTTTCGCGCGCGTCTGCACTGATCTCAAGCGTTTCCACGGAAAACTACCTCCCTGCGATTTAGACGAACAACGAGCTGATCGACTCTTCCTCATGGGTGCGCCGAATTGCCTCTCCGAGCAAATGCGCCACCGAGAGTGTCTTAATCTTGCTGCAGCCCTGTGCCTGCGGCGCAAGCGGAATGGTATTGGTGACAATAAGTTCTTCGAGCGGCGATTCTTCGATGCGTCGGATCGCCGGGCCCGACAAAACGGCGTGAGTGCAGCAGCCGAGAATCTTTTTTGCGCCTTCTTTTTTGAGCGCTCCCGCCGCCATCGTCAATGTGCCCGCGGTATCGATCATGTCGTCCACTAGAATGGCCACTTGATCGGCGACCTCACCGATAATGTTCATCTCGGCAACCACGTTCGGAGCCACCCGCCGTTTGTCGATGATGGCAAGGGATGCGTCGAGCCGAGTCGCAATGGCCCGTGCCCGCTCCACGCCACCTGCATCTGGGGAGACAATCGTCACTTCAGTGTGGTTTAAACGCTTCTTTAAATACTCCAACAGTACGGGCGTGGCGTAAACATTATCCACCGGAATATCGAAAAACCCCTGGATCTGGCCGGAATGAAGATCCATCGTCAGCATGCGCGAGGCGCCGGCGGTCGTAATCAGATCGGCGACAAGCTTGGCGCTGATCGGTACGCGTGGCACCACCTTGCGGTCCTGACGCGCGTAGCCGTAATAAGGCATCACCGCAGTAATCCGCATTGCTGACGCACGCTTGAACGCATCGAGCATCAGTAGCAGTTCCATTAAGTTGTTATTTCCAGGCGCCGAGGTCGACTGCAAGACAAAAACATCCGCGCCACGCACGTTTTCTTTGATTTCAACTTTGCTTTCCCCGTCGCTGAATGTATCGACGACCGCGTTTCCAAGCGGTACTTTGAGATACTGGCTGATCTCCCCCGCGAGAGGCGGGTTTGAATTACCCGCGAATATCTTCAAATCCGCGTTCCGCTGTCCCATGTGTCCGCGTCCGCAGTGTTTAATCAGTCCAAAATTTGCGCTGATTCACGCACGCACTCCGAATTACAACATAGCCGGTAAAACAGGAACGCCGTTCCCCGCGAAACGGCGCTCCTTGAGAGATACCAAATAATGCCGGGTTAAGCCAACGGAACGATAAAGTGGCTGGGCGGGAAGGATTCGAACCTTCGATACCGGATCCAAAGTCCGGGGCCTTACCGCTTGGCGACCGCCCATCGCACGAAACTCCTATCCCAGGAGTTCACTCGGTCGCGGATATCGGCTCACATATCGTCAAGCGCTTTTGGACTGCCGCCCTCGGCGAGAACCTTATGATATTCCGCGATGATTTTCTCTTCGATCATCCGCCGCGTTTCATTGTTGATGGGATGAGCGATGTCTTTGTAGGTTCCGTCCTTGCGCTTTTTACTGGGCATTGAGACAAAATACCCGGTGGAGCCATGGATGATCTTTAGGTCCCGGATCACGAAACAATGGTCGAGGGTGATCGTGACATAAGCCTTTAGTTTATCTTCATCCACAGGAAAGACCCTAACTTCGGTAACCTGCATAGGGACCCCCAACTCGCTGCGATTTACTATAGGCTTTTCCCGCGGATCAACGATTCAGCACATGGACCAAATATGCTTGCACCCCTTCCTCATTCCGCAGTCGATCAAACGCGCTTTGTGCCAGTCCCTTGGAGCCAAAAATGCCGAATACAGAAGAGCCGCTACCAGCCATTAAACCCCCTGCGGCTCCTTCACGCAATAGCTTTTCCTTTAATATTCGGATTTTTGGATAGCTCTCGAGCGTGACGCTTTCCAGATCATTGACGAGCAGATCGGTAAGCCGGTCAAACCGCTTCAAGGAAGTCGCAATGCTATTACCTGGCCTCGGCTTTGTCAACTTTGTGCGCAGTTTGTTGTACACGGAAGCCGTGGCGACTGGAAATCCAGGATAAAGAATTACCAGCCAAAAATATACCAGCCCCCGAACCGGGTGCAATCTTTCACCAATACCGTGAGCCCGCGCAGGTCGCGCACGGATAAAGAACGGCACGTCAGCCCCAAGCCCCAACGCTAATCTCTCCAGCCGAGCTTCGGATACGTTAAGCTTGAACAATCGATTGAGACCGAGCAGAGTCGCCGCGGCATCCGTACTCCCTCCGCCCAAACCAGCGCCGAACGGAATCCGCTTTTGAATGTGAATATGAATGCTGGTCGGTCGATCGGCTTGTTCTAAGAACAATTGTGCAGCGCGATAGGCAAGGTTTTCCTCGCCCGCCGGAACTGCGGGGTCGTCGCATTCTATTGTGATCCGCGCATTTGCCTGTTGCCGTTTTGCCGGAACACGGCGGATTTCGATCACATCGTAGAGCGACACCGGAACAATCAATGTGTCGAGCAGGTGGTAGCCGTCCGGACGTCTGCCGAGAACTCGCAAAAACAAATTGACTTTCGCGGGCGCTCGAATCTTCACATGCCATTAGCTAACATGGTCGTAAATAATTTGCGAAACTGAGCCATGATGGCAAACGACGACAAGCTACTCGATGTGGCCTGGCAGGCAGCAAGCACGGCGGGTCAACTTATTCGGGAGAGCTGGCAAAAACCGAAATCGATCGAATATAAAGGTGCCATTGATTTAGTCACTTCGGTGGATCGCGAGAGCGAGCGGATTATTATCGCAACTATCCAAAGCCATTTTCCCGGTCACTCGATTCTCGCCGAAGAGGAAACGATCGTTTGCGGTGCCGATGAGGAATGCCGCTGGATCGTTGATCCCCTGGACGGCACGACCAACTTTGCGCATGGTTATCCCCAATTTTGCATTTCGATTGCATTCGAAAGTCGCGGAATAATCAGTATTGGCCTTGTTTATGATCCAGTGCGCCAGGAATGCTTCAAAGCCGCGCGTTCCGGAGGTGCAACTCTGAATGACGCACCGATTCACACCTCCTCAGTGGATCGCGTAGACAAGGCGCTTCTTGGAACCGGCTTTCCCTACGATCGGCGCGACTTTGCCGATGTCTACCTAGGTTATTTCAAAGGGTTCATGACGCGATCTCAGGGAGTTCGTCGCGGCGGTTCCGCCGCTCTCGATCTGTGTTATGTCGCGTCCGGCAGATTCGATGGATTCTGGGAAATGAAACTTAAACCGTGGGACACCGCAGCCGGCGCATTGATCGTTATCGAAGCAGGAGGGATCTTGAGCGATTTTTCTGGAAACGCCTTCAGCATCTATGGCCAGGAGACCCTTGCTTGCAATCGTCTAATTCACGGCGAAATGGTGGAAATCGCCAGCGCGGTCCAGAGAAACGCGCGTTGACTGAGTTGCACTCCGATGATACAAAAACTTTCCTCGCGCCCGTAGTGAAAAGGATATCACGAGGGTCTCCGGAACCCTAAGTACAGGTTCGATTCCTGTCGGGCGCGCCAGATCATTTGTACTTCCCAACCTTAGGCATAAATTCCTTCGGACTAACGGACAGTTCTTTACCGTGTCTTCGATTAACTTAATGTTCGACTGGAAATATGGCTCTCGTCTCACCAATCGCAACTTAAGTATCTTGATTGCGGCACGCCAGCGCAGTGTGCAATATCCACGCACCTGAACAAGTCAACCCGCAGTACTACGAAGACTACACGAGTGGATTTTCACGGTTAAAAATTTCTACATGTGGCGTTTTACAGAATCCGCTGCGTCCTGAGTTTTTTCGCCTCCACGCTCAATATCTTGTCCCAAGCCATGAACCGTGTTGCAGCCCAATGATCCAAAAATGCCGGTGAGCACAGAACCAAACACTGCAACCGACAAAGTTTTTTTTGCGATTTGAATGAAATTCTTTTTCATGGTGAACAGCCTCCTCGGGTTGACCCAAAGCATCTCTGATGCCATGGTCGCTTCGATCCCATTTAGCTGAAAGCACAACACTTTCCGTCGAAATTGCTATCAGCGGTGGCTTTTTACTTCTGATGAATCCCTCGAACGGAGGATCCGCCCGACTGTGGGATTAAAAACCTGATCGAGATATACGGATGGGTTCCAAAAAGTCCCTTGAGTTGGTAACTCCGGTGATCGGTTGTTCCGCTAAGAATAAATGGGATGTGAGATACTCGTGCCGCACCCAAGTCCGCAGCAGCATCTCACCCGCGCGACCGCCAGCCAACGCATCAGTTCCAGCGTCACCGGAGTTACCGCCGACTGACAGAACAAAAAAGGTGCCACGGCGCACTGGGCGAAAGTGTGTGCGTCTTTTTGAGTTCCGGGTAGCGATGCTCTTTGTTGTGCACACGCCGTTGTGCAACTACGTACGGCGAT
>DATBEY010000420.1:0-5879 GCA_036558765.1 Binatia bacterium
TGGTACGGGATCGGCCCGTTGGCGTCCTCCATCAGCACGGTCGTGAGCTTGGGCACGTCGGCGATGGTGGCCATTTTAAACTCGCCAAGATTGGCGGTGAGCATTCTGCCGTCGACCAATGAATTGTCTTCCATAAGAGCGAATCCCAACCCGGTGATCACGCCGCCATCGATTTGTCCGGTGTAGCTCAGGTGGTTCAATACCGTGCCGGAATCGTGCACCGTCGTGAGTTTCTTCACCTTGACGTGACCGGTGCCGGGATCCACCTCGATTTCAGCGACCTGCGCGGCAAAGGAAGTGATCGGCGCGCGCGCCGGCTCGTAGATGCTCAGATGGGTGAGCGGGGCGCCATTCTGCTCTACCGCAAGTGCGATGATCTCATTGAACGGCATCGCTTTTCGTCCAGGAGCGTTGTAGCGGCCATTTACCGCCTGAATCTGTTCCGCTTCGCAGCCCAGCTTCGTAGCCGCTAGCGCGAGTAGTCTTTCTTTGAGTTCGTTGACGGCTTGGTAAGCTGCGGTGCCGACGCTGTTGGTGGATTTGCTGCCGCCGGTACCCGAATCATATGGGGAGGTGTCGGTATCCGCGACCATGATCTTGACGCGCTCACGCGGCAGATTGAGAACTTCACTGACAATCTGCTGGACTACGGTGTGAATGCCCGGACCGACGTCGGGCACGCCCAAATTCACGCTGACCGCGCCATCTTGCTCGATGCTAATCGCAGCGCCCGATTTGCCGGCGCCCGACGGCCGTTCGTAAACTGCCACGCCGCGCCCGATGTTTTTTCCCTTGGGTTTTTTCCATGCGGCGGCATCGAGAGCTTTCTGGAGAACCTGCTTGACGACCACGCCTTTGAGCTTCTGGCCAAATGGCGTTGGATCGCCGTCGTTGAGCAGATTTTTCATGCGAAAGGCGACGGGATCCATGCCCAACTCGCGTGCGATGATGTCGATGTGGGATTCAACGGAAAATGTCGTCTGCGGGCTGCCCGGCGTGCGCGTCTGAGTGCAGGGAACCTGATTGGTGTAAGCGCAAATGGTTTCGACTTGAATCGCCGGGATGCGGTAGTAGCTCGCTGCGCGCCGCGGTCCCTGGACCGTCACTTCGGCATTGGCCTTGAGCGCGGCGTAGCCGCCGCCGCTGAAAACCGCCCGCACCTGCATGGCACAGAGTCTGCCATCAGAATCGACGCCGCTGCGCAGCGTGATCACTGCGGGATGACGATGAGACACCGCGGTCAGCTCTTCGCTGTAGTCGAGCACCATGCGGACCGGCTTGCCGGTCTTTTTTGCGAGAAAATAGCAGACCGGCGCTTCGACGACGGACGTCTTGCCGCCGAAATCCCCGCCCACCGGGAGAATGTGCACTTTGATATTTGCCTCATCGAGACCAAGATCGCGCGCGAGCCGGGCGCGCAAGGTGAATGGAGCTTTATTTGAAGCCCAAATCTCCACTCGACCCTCGTCATTAATCCGCACGGTACAAGCTTGGGGTTCGATATAGCCGTGAAATCCCAAAGGTGTTCGAAAGGTGTGCTCGAAAATACGCGCAGCTTTTTGAAAGCCGGCCTCGAGATCGCCGTTCGACCATTTGCCGTAGGACTGCACGTTCGGCAACTCGGTGTCGCGCTCAGGCGCGTTTTTATATTGTGCCCGGTTCTCGTGCAGCAGCGGCGCTCCCGGACGGATCGCCTCGAGCGGATCGGTGATAAAAGGCAGCTCTTCATATTGCACATCGATGAGGCCGAGAGCTTCTTCGGCAATCTCATCATTGTCGGCCGCCACCGCCGCGAGGGGCTCGCCGACGTAGCGCACCCGATCTTGCGCCAACAGCGGCATGTCCTTCATGCGCAAACCGACCATCACGCCGGCAACGTCGGCGCCGGCGATAATCGCTCGAACGCCGGGAAGCTTGGCAGCTTTGCTGCTGTCGATGCCGAGAATCCGCGCATGGGGCAAAGACGCGCGCAGAATTTTCGCCGACAACGCCGCGGGAACCGGAATATCCGCCGCATAGCGCATTTTGCCTGAAACTTTGTCTGCTCCTTCAATTCTAGGCACTGGTTTGTTGAGGTTCTTCAAGGCCATTCTACTCCTCCACAGGAAACTGGAGCGTTGGAGTGCTGGAATGTTGGAATGATGGGTTCCCGGACCCCAATACTCCAATACCCCAGTACTCCATCACTCCATTTTAGATCTTCACTTTCGTGAACACCCTCAGCGGGTTCTTTTGAAAAATTTTCAGTTTGTCTTCGTTACTGAGAAAACTCAAAGCATCGATGACCGGGACCAGATCATCGGAGGGCTTGCCGGTTTCCGGCCGTACGGCGCCGCCGGACCCGGGGGATTCGGAACCGAAGAGCATTTGATCGACGCCGCGCTGCTTGATGGCTGCTTCTAAATAGAGGACGTCGTAGCAACAGGCATCGTAGTATAAATTATTCTTCAGATCTCGCTGGCCGACGTGGTGATCCGTGGGAATGAAACGATTCAAACCCCCGCCGCAGTGGCAAATAACGATCTTCAGTTTAGGAAAGCGCTCGAAGACTTTGCTGTGCGAATAAAGCTGCATAGCGACAAATTCTTCAAGGTAATTATTCATCTGATAATTGGCCGGAATGATTTCCAGGCGGCGATCGTAGCTAATCGACGGATGCACCATCAATGGAACGTCCAGTTCGATAGCTTTTTCGTAAAGCGGATACCAATATTCCTCGTGCACGCCGGGGGTCTGCTTGTCGCCGGCGGGATCGGGATTGAGATAGGCGCCGACAAACCCGAGATCCTTTACGGAACGTTCGAGTTCCGCGATGCAGCTGCGCGTATCTTTTTCCTTTGACTGCGGCAGTTGCGCCATGCCGCGAAAGCGATCGGGGTGAAGTTTCACGATACGAGCGATCACGTCATTGGTCATCCGGCACCAATATTCCTGCAGGAACGGCCGCATCCAGTGCCACATGGCGATCGGTCGCGGGCCGATGAGCTGAATGTCGATATTGCGATCGTCCATGAATTTGAGATGGCGTTGTTGCGCGTTTTCCAGCTGCTCGTCGGTCATTTCGAGCTTGCGGCCGGGCGTGTTCTGAGAAACCGTTTCGGCGAGAAACTGGCGAAACGGCGCCGGCGTAGTCATGTGACCATGGACATCGACCACTTTTTGTCCGTTATACATATGAGGCTCCTTCCATTCGACCAGTGATGACGAGATCTTGTCGTTTCGAGGATGCGGTTTTCGATTGCTTACCATGTTTAGCGGGAAATTGGCACTGAGGCGCTTTGCCGCTGTTGCCCTCGATTCCACATTCATACTAAAAGCTGGGTTAAAGAACCATTCGCCGATCCTATGACGCCGCAATCCACTTTCAAACTATCGTTTACCGTCAATGGCCAAACTTGGTCGGGCGATGTGCCGATCGAGGAAACTTTGCTCGAGCTTTTGCGAAACCGTTTACGCCTCACGGGGACGAAACGATCCTGCGAATCCGAAGTCTGCGGTGCTTGCACCGTGTTGGTCGATGGCCGTCCCGTGAGCTCGTGCAACTTTTTAGCCTTTGAGGCTCACGACAAATCAGTTCTGACCATTGAAGGCGTCGCCGATGGCGAAAAGCTCGATCCGCTCCAAGAAGCCTTCATCCGCAATATCGGAGCGCAGTGCGGTTATTGCACGCCGGGACAAATTATGGCCGCCAAAGCATTGCTAAACGACAACCCCAACCCCACGCGCGATCAAATTGCGGCCTGGCTAAGCGGCAACATTTGCCGCTGCGGCGCCTACGGTGCGATTGCGCAGTCCATCCTTGAAGCCGCTAAAGAATATCGTAAGTGAAAGGTTCCGCTTGCTCGATGAGAAAATTTGCTATCGCCATGCTGGCTGCCCTATGGTCGGCCTGGCTTGTTGTCAATGCCTGCGATGCCGCAGACAAAGTTCGCATCTCGGTGTCTAGTCTCGACGCCGCATTCTTGACCCCCGCGGTTGCGCTGAAGCGTGGTTTTTTCAAAGAGGAGGATATCGAGGCGGAAGTGATCCGAATGAATGCCAATGTCTCAATCACGGCGCTGGCGACCGGCGATATTGATTACACGACGATCTTCGGCTCGGTCGTGCGTGCCGCGATTCGCGGGCTGCCGGTGCGGGTGGTGGCGAGCTTCCTCGACAGCCCGACTCAGATGCTGCTGGCGCGCCAGGAATTCAGATCGGTAAAGGATCTCAAAGGAAGAACCCTCGGTGTGAGCACGTTCGGCGCCACTGCCGATATCGCCGCCCGGATGATGTTCAGATACTCAGGTATCGATCCCGAAAAGGAGATCAAGATAATCGCTCTGGGAGCCGATCAGGCGCGCTTCACGGCCCTCAAGGAAGGCATTGTCGATGTCATTGTGATCTCTCCGCCCGCGGACGTGGAGGGACGAAAATTCGGTTTCCGCGCCCTGGCCCGCGCCTACGAGTTGTTCAATTTTCCGTTTGTCGGCTTGGGCGCGAATCTCAAAAAGATCAGCGATAAGCCGGACGAAATCAAAAGGGTCATCAAAGCTTTGATCAAAGCCAATCGGTTTGTCCGCGGTAATCGTGATGGTGCGATCCAGACATTGATGGAATGGGGACGGACCTCGAAAGAAAACGCGGCGCTGTCCTACGATTCGGTGGTGCGCGTGTTCAATGGCGACGGAAATATTCCCGCGGACGGCCTGCAGGCGGTTATCGAAGCAGCGATGAAGGACGCCAAAGTCACGCGCCAGGTTTTACCGAACGAAGTTGCCGATTTGACCCTGGTGAAGGAAGCGCAAAGAGACTTGGGAATCAAAGCAAGATGACGTGTCTGATGACCACCACCGTCGTTGATCGCAACGTCACGCCTCAATCTCTCTTTTTTAAAGAGGGATTCCGAAAAAAACACAATTGCATGATGGTGAAAATTCGTCTGGTCGGTATCAGCTTGCTGTTCGCGTGGGTTGTCCATCCCATATCGATTCATGCCGCCGATCGGGTGCGCTTCGCTTATCCGGCGAAGAGCTTGAACTATTTGCCGGTTACGCTTGGGCGCGAAAAGAGCATCTTTCAGGCCGAGGGTATCGATCTGCAGATGGTACTGGTGGCTTCGACGATTCAGGTGACGGCGCTGACGACGGGCGATATCGATTTTTCCGGCGCGCAGTCACAAGTGATGGCCGGCGCCGCGCGCGGGCTGCCGGTCAAGGTGATCGCTTTTTTGACCATCAAACCCTCTTTTTGGTTAGTGGCGAAGCCGGAGATCAGGTCGATAACGGAGCTCAAAAACAAAATTATTGGCATTACCGCGGTCGGCTCCTCTACGGACACGCTCGCGCGTTACGTGCTGGTCAAGAACGGTCTCATTCCGGATCGCGAGGTCGCGCTTATCGGCACGGGAACGACTTCGAATATCTTGACCGCGATGAAAGCCGGCAGCGCCGATGCCGGCGTGTTATCGCCGCCCTTCAACACGATGGCGACGCAGATGGGTTATCGAACGTTGGCTTACTTCGGTGATTATGTCGAACAGTCACTCTCAGGCGTGGGAACTTCAGACAAATTGATCCGCGATCGACCGGACCTCGTACGCAGAATGTTGAGTGCCACCATCAAGAGCTTGCGCTTCATTCAGCAACGGCCGGCGGATTCGATTCAATTCATCAGCAAGGAGTGGGGCGTGAATTCGAGCTCTGCGACGGAGCTTTACAAATCCATGTTGCCGGCGTTTTCGAAAGACGGGGATATGGACGAAAAGGGCATCCGCGAAGGACTCAAGCGCGAGACCGAGCGTCTGGCTTTAAAAGATGAAACGCCGTTGGCGCGCGTGCTGGATTTGCGACTGTTGAGGGAAGCGCAACGAGAAAGTAAATAGGTTCAAACCGTTCAAG
>DATBEY010000421.1:0-4785 GCA_036558765.1 Binatia bacterium
GCGCCGTTCACTGCGGCAGAGATCGCGATCCTGAACGAGGCCGATCTAAATCAGGAAATCAGTCCCGGCAAAATTCTCAAGATTCCATCACAGCGGTAGTAGAATAACGGCAATTCCCATGACTCATGCCCAGTACTGGGCGTGTCTCTCGGCGCCATCAGCCCGCCGCAAATTCGTAAACGGGTTGAAGACGCGGATCTGATTATCGCATTAGGGATGCTGCTGACCGATATCGAGAGTGGCGGCCGCGCGCCGTCCGAAGCCCTAGCGATCGCTCCATCTGGGCAGCGGACAATCGCGTGAATGTAAGCTTTCATACCTACACCGATGTTACGCTGAAGGATCGTGGGCGGTTTGCTTCGGGCGAATTTAAGAACACCGGGAGAAAGTAGCCGACAGCGACAACCTCGGTACGCCTGCCGCGAAACTCGATCGTCACATCCGCGTTGCCGATATCCTGCGTGAGATCAATCATTTTCCTCTCCGGCCGCAAAACAATGATGGTGGTGAGCGAGTCGGGCGACTCGCTGTTTGGCGGGCTCGATTCAAAATCATTCACGCGCCGCGTCACGGGTGCAATCCAATCGTTGTTTTGGTGAATAACAGCGGCTGGGGAATTTTTCGGCCAGTGATCAAACAGCAAGAGTTGCTGGCGCGGCCGTCGCTTCGCTATTCCGACCTCGCGATGCACTGGGGCGGCGTTGGCATTAGGGTACAAACTGTGGCAGAGTTGCGCCGGGCTTTGGAAAACGCGGCTCAATCTTCTGCTTTCGTCATCATCGAAGCCATGACCGGGTACCGGGACCTTTCCCCGATCAGCATCAAATATATTCGTGCATCGGCAAAACGAGCCCTAAAAGCCGCCAAGCCCTGACGACACGATCATCCCTCATTTTTCCGAGGTCATTTTGTTGATCAACCATGAGCGTCTAAAGAATTTTTTGATCGAGCTGATCAAAATCGACAGCTTGTCACGCAAAGAGCTTGACGTTGCCTTGCGCCTGAAACGCGAGATGGAGGAACTCGGCGCCACGGTTCTCATCGACGATGCCGGTGAAAAAGTCGGCGGCAATGTGGGCAACTTGATCGCTCATTTTCCCGGCGATCGTTCGCCCACCGAGCCGCTGCTGCTTTCCGCTCACATGGACACCGTGGTTCCCGGCGAAGGTATCGTGCCGATCTTGGAAGGAAACATACTGCGCACCGACGGCCGTACTGTGCTCGGCGGTGATGACAAGAGCGGTGTGGCCATCATCTGTGAGGTCATGCGCGTGATCAAGGAGAACCGCCTAACCTGCAGTCCCATCGATGTGGTGTTTACGATCTGCGAAGAAGCCGGCTTAATGGGAGCCAAATGCCTTGACGTCGGCCAATTACGTGCCCGCACGGGGCTGGTCCTCGATAGCGACTCCGTGGGATATCTATTTACCCAGGCCCCCGCTGCAAACCTCATGGAATTTCACGTTTACGGACTCGAGGCCCATGCCGGTATCTGTCCCGAGAAAGGCATCAACGCGATCAAAGTCGCCGCCGATGGTATTGCGAAAATGCAGTTGGGACGAATCGATCATGAGACCACAGCGAATATCGGCGTGATCGAGGGCGGCGCGGCGGTCAATATCGTGCCCAACCGGGTGGTGCTGCGCGCCAAGGCCCGAAGCCATAGCCTAGAAAAGCTCGACCGCCAAACCGAACACATGAAGCATTGCCTTGAAGAAGCTGCCGCGCGCCATACGATCGAGCTCGACGGTAAGCGCTACACGGCTAGGATTGAGGCGAAAATCGAGCGTGATTACGACCGCATGGATGTGCCTGAGACTGCCCCCATCGTCAAGCTCGTGCATGCAGCAGCAAAGAATTTAAATCTGGAAGTAAAGACGCATGCTTACGGCGGAGGCTGTGACGCGAACGTCCTCAACCAAAAAGGTTTGGTCGTCGCCAATCTAGGAACCGGCATGCGAGAGATTCACACCGTCAATGAATGGCTCGATCTCAAAGATCTTTACTTATCCGCCCAGATTGTTCTAGAAATCATAAAACTCAACGCAACACAAAATTCGTTAGGGGTCAGCCGTAAGGGGTGAGTCGTTTCAAAACCCCTAATTCCTTACCCTTCACGCCTTACCAGTTCGAATCATGCAGGCAGAGGAAATCGGACTTCTCCTCAAGCAGGATCGCGGGCAATTTCTCGAATTCATCAGCGCCTACGAATACCGTCGAGCCTCGGGACAGAAAAAGCGCGAGGAAGAATTGGCGCGTGAAATCGTGCGTGTGCTTTCGGGCATGGCCAATGCCGACGGTGGCACGGTGCTCGTCGGGGTCGAGCCGGACAGGAGCGTCACCGGTATACCCTACGACCCAGAAGAGCTGCACACGATTATTCAGGCGCCGCAAAACTTGCTGCGACCGCAGCTCAATCCGTCCTGCGAGAAGGTTCGCCTCGGGAACCTGCAGCTGCTCAAGTTCGAAATCGCCTCAGGGTTGGAAATCTATCGCATCGCCGGCGGTCGCTCGTTTTACCGCATCGCCACTGAAACGCCATCCCTCCCCGGCGATCAGATCCACGCCCTGAAAGAAGCCAAAAAAAACGTTTTTTTCGAGCGTCAACAGGCGCTTAACGCCACGTGGTTCGATCTTGACGCGGATCTGGTGGCGGCTTTCGTCAACCGCACCCAACCCGGTAAAGATCCTCAAGCTCTGCTCAGCCAGACCTACCATCTGCTTGACCTATCACGCGGGCTGCCTTGTCCGAATATGGCCGCCCTGCTGCTCTTTGCCAAAGATCCGAGCCGCTGGCATCCCCGGGCAGGCATCGATTTTGTAAAATACGAAGGGACGGACCGGCAGCACGGTAGCTCATTGAATGTCGTCAAGCGGATTCGTTTCGAAGCACCGTTGGTGCGACTGATCGATGAAGCGGTGGGCCGCATCAAAGAACACATTCGTGAACGGACGATTCTCCACGATCTTTTTTTCCGCGAGCGCCTCGAGTATCCAACTTTTGCCTGGCAGGAAGCCTTGGTTAACGCCGTTGCGCATCGCGACTACTCATTGAGCGGTGCCGGCATAGAAGTTTGGATGTTTGACGATCACATCAGTGTGCGCAGTCCTGGCGCACCGCCGCCGCCGGTCACCCTGGAGCAACTGCGCAGGCAGAAAAGCATTCACTTCTCGCGTAATCCCTTGATGGTGCGGGTGCTCGCCGAGCTCGGCTATCTGCGCGAGATGGGCGAGGGAGTCCCTCGCATGTTTCAGGAGATGGAAGGCTACGGATTACATCCGCCTGAGCTAGCCGTGGAAGGTTTTGTGTTCACCGTCACGTTGCGCAACGCCCCGGTCTACGACGAGGCGACGCTGCGTTGGCTTAACCAATTTGGCACTGCTCAAATCAACCTGCGGCAACGCCGTTTGCTCGCCTACGCGTACTGCCACGGTAAAACTTTCTCGACTTCGGATTACGAGAGAATCGCGGAGGTGGATCGCGACACGGCTTATCGAGAAATCCGCAGCTTGGTTAAGAACGGCGTCCTCGCTCCGCTCAAGCCCAAAAGCCGGAGTTACCGAATCGTTGAAAAACTCTAGATGAACTTTTCCCAATTGATGACGCTGGCGTCTGGCCATGTCGAGGCGCGCATCGTTCAGAGCGCGGTGCAACTCGCCGTGTTCGAGACGCTGCCGAATGGCGCGCTTAGTTCTGAGCAAGTCGCCGTTCGTCTCGGCCTTGAACCCAAGGCGACCGAGCTCTTGTTGAACGCGCTCGCCTCGATGGATCTCCTCGATAAACAGGCGGGAAATTTTTCTTTGACGGAAGTGGCGAGACGCTACCTGCTAAAGAGCTCCAGTGAATACCTCGGCGGCATGATTCGGTTCGACGCGTCGCTATGGGGCTGTTGGGAGAAACTTCCTGAAGCGATCCGTTCAGGAAAGCCGGTGCGCAGGCCGGACATGTACCAAGGCGATCGGTGCGAAACTGAAATTTTTATCAGCGCCATGGACTCTCTGGTCAAATCTCGGGGTGATCCGGAGGCATTAGCGGCTGCTCTGGATTGGAGCAAGGTAAAAACGCTCCTTGATGTGGGTGCCGGCCCCGCGACGTACCCCATCGCTCTCTGCCGTCGCTTCCCTAACATTCATGCAACGGTTTTCGATCTGCCCGGTACGTTGCGAACCACCGAAGAGTATGTTCGCGAAGCTCAACTACCGGAGCGAATCGAAATTGTTTCCGGCGATTATCGGAGCGATCCCATTCCGGGAAATTACGATATTATTTTCTTGTCGAATATCATTCACGGTGAAAGCACAGAGAAGAATGCGGCTCTCCTGAAAAAGCTGGCTCGGAATCTTAACCGCGAGGGACAAATCGTCATCAAAGACCACATACTCGACGACAGTCGCGCGCATCCGCCCGTTGGCGCCGTTTTTAGTCTGCTAATGCTCCTCACCACGGATGGCGGCCGCTGTTACAGCTTTGCCGAGATCAAAAGCTGGCTCGAGGTTGCCGGCTTGAAGCACGTGCGGCAAATAGATCTGCCCCCGCCGCTCACGTCATCGCTGGTGATCGGCGCCAGGGATTAGCTTCGAGAGAATCTATGCTAAACTCATGTGAAACTCTTTAATGAAGGTGTTTATCGACGAATCAGAACAGAAAGCTAGAGCGCAGGCCGTCATTGAGAATCTGAAACCCGCCTGCCTCTGCAACAAGATCCGCAAGGGAACGGTTCTCAAAGCGATTCAAGCCGGCGCCAAGACTTTTGCTGACGTGAGCAGACGCACGGGAGTCGGTAC
>DATBEY010000422.1:0-3865 GCA_036558765.1 Binatia bacterium
TGTTCTTCGGTCACCACCGGCACGCGAGTGGTTTCGATGAAGCGCTGCAATGCCTCGCCGGAGAGAGTATAACCGGCGGCGCACCCGGCGATCGCCAGCGGCCTCTGCGCTTCACGTAAGACTGCAATGGCGTGCCGCACGACCTCTGTGTTGCCCAATACGGATTCTTTGGCGCGATATTCTTCCGGTCTGGCGAAGACAACGTCATTTTCTTCGACACTCTGCTCCTGCACATCGATCGGGATGGTTAAATGGACGGGGCCGCGCCGTCCGCTGAACGCGAGGCGCATGGCGCGAGCGATGAACTCAGGAATTCGCCGTGCGTCGGGAACCATGAACGAGCCTTTGCAGATCGGTGCAGCCATCGCGACCTGCTCGATTTCCTGCTGCGCGCCACGCCCCAAGTCGTGCGTATCGGCGCAACCGGCGATCGAGATGACCGCGCCTTCCGTGTGCATGGCGTTGGTCAGACCGGGAATCGCGTTAGCGAAGCCCGGTGTGGTGTACATGCACACGCCGGGCTGTTCGGTGATGCGGCTCCAGGCATCCGCCATGTGAACGGCGGCTTGCTCATGACGCGTGTCGATGATGCGAAAATCCTGATCGGCCATGGTGTTGAGCAATGGCAAGATATGATCACCCGCCAAGCCAAAGATATTTTTTACCCCTTCGAGTTTGAGCGCTTTGCAGATCAGATCACTTCCAGTGGTTCGCGCCATAGATCGTCTCCTGAATTATTAGATTTGTGTTCCATAGCATCGCCCATTGTTTTCTTCTAGGAACAACCGGCCGGTGCGAGCTCCGCAATGCGTTTTCTCCAAGGCTGTATGAGAAACAAAACCAAAAGCGTTGCGAAGACCAGCAGAGCGAGCAAGATCCAAAGGACCATAAAATAACTTTGCGTACGGTCGTAAATCGCGCCCGCCATGATCGGGCCCGCGAAGCTTCCCCACATATAGAAGAAACTCATCATGCCGCGGATCGTCGCGAAATTGCGCCGTCCGAAGAAATCTCCCACGGTAGCCCAGACGATCGGAAACGAGGCGTCCAAAAAAGTGAACGTCGTGGTAAAAAGCAGAAGCTGCCAGTAATCGGAGCCGGCCAAGAGCGCTGGCAGAGAGAGCGCCGGCAGCAGATGACACGCTGCCAGAAGTTTCGGCTTGTTCACTCGATCGGCGATCCAACCGAGGACGAAATGCGCGACCAGATTGATAAACGCAAAGGCGCCGAGAAGCGATGCGGCGGCGGCTTCCGACAGTCCCTTCCAGACCATGAGCGGAACGAAGTGCACGGTGGCGGTGCTGTAACAGGTGACGCGCGCCGTCATCGAGAGGACGAGCAGCCAGAAAACCCAGGTTTTCATCGCCTGGCGGCTGGTGACGTCGGCTGCCGCGCCTGGATTGGCGGCCTCAGCGGAGAAATTGACATCCGCCGAGTCCAATAAGTCTTCACCGTCAGGAAGCATGCCCATACTTTCCGGCGATCGCTTTAGGCGAAAGCTCAGAGGCAAACAGACGGTTAAGAAAATGCAACCCGAGGCAAAAGCCGCCCAGCGCCAGCCGATCGACACCACGCCGACCGCCAGAAGCGGAGAGATCAGTGCACCGCCGACCGGCACCGCCGCACTGATGACGGTCATGGCTCGTGCGCGCTGGCGAATGAACCAATTGTTGGCCACCACCAACGGCGAGTGGACAAAGCCCGCGACGAAGGCAAGGCAAATGACGCCGAGATAGACAGTAAGAAAACTGGCGTAGCTATTTACCCATGACAACAGAATGTAACCGACGCCGGCAAGAAAAACCGCCGTCACGATGATCGGGCGCGGTCCGTAGCGATCGATCAGATGACCGACCAGCGGCGCCTCAATCGCGCCTTGCGCGCGCGATAGAGAGAAAGCCAGAGACGTCGCGGCGCGGCTAAGTCCAAGATCCTGGCTTATCGGCAGAAAGAAAACCGTGAAGCCGAATTGATGCAGCCCGCCGCCGACCACGCGGATGAGAGAAACCAATCCCACCATGCGCCAGCCGTAAAAAATGCGCGAGGAAATATTGGGTAGGAAACCCAAGGCGGCGCGAGAAATCACGCGCCGACGTTATGTGAACGAAGGGTGGAACGTCAAGGAAGGAAAGAACCGGAACGAGAGTTGTTGCATCAGAAACGATGATATTCGGAACCGGAATGATATGTGGCGGCTAAAGAAATGATTTCGAAAGACGAATTCATCCATCGCCTGCATTCGGTTTTGGAAAAATCAATTTACCTTGAACGGTATTCGCGTCTTGCCCGAGATGTCGAGCAAGTCATCGACGACCGGCTTGATCAAAGGAATGCCTCCGCTGCTTCTAATCGCTTCGGCTTCCCTTTCAGGGTCGCCGGGGATCAGCGGGCCGTTGGTGCCGGGGGCCGGCTTGGTGCTGCGGAAGACGTGAATCCATTCGTCGATCTGCTTTTTGAACCCGTCTCTGTCGATAAAGCCGTCGATCTGCATGGCGCCGAAGAAATGGCCGATCGCGGTTACTCAACGAGGCAGACGGTTGCAATATACACCGGTTGCTGAGTGTGAGCTCTAGGCGAAATATTGCTATAAGTTCGTTACATAAGGAGTTTCGTGTGAAGACGAAAGAAGAAGCCTTGAGGATATTACAACAGGAAAAGCCGGAATTGGCCCGTCTTTATGGGGTGAAGAGACTCGCGCTTTTTGGTTCCTATTCCCGCGAACATCAGAGAGAAGAAAGCGACGCGGATGTGCTAGTCGAGGTTGATCCTTCGATCGGGCTTTGTTGAGCTCGCCGAGCGGATTGAAGGAGCGCTTGGGATCCGCGCCGAGGTTGTGTCGCGCCGGGCAATTAAACCGCGCTATTGGGACAGATCAAAAAGGATTTGGTCGATATCACGTAGGAGTTTCTCCTTTTGCTGGTTGAAGATATTTGGGAAGCGGTTGAAAAGATCGAACGCTATGTATCTGGAATGGATCACGAAGATTAGGACGAAGATGATTGACGGTTACCTAATTTAAACCGGATGACGCGTGAGCTTTACGCCCATTGTTGCTATAATCACGTACTAGGATCACGGGGGACAAAAGCTCATGAACGGATCTCTCACAAAAGTCGAAAAGCAAGCACTGGCTGATTTCAAAGCCGCTCTTCAATCGTTGTTGGGAGATAATCTGTTGTCGATACGTCTTTTTGGCTCAAGGGCGCGCGATGAAGGAACCGAGGAGTCCGACCTCGATGTTTTGGTGGTAGTACAAGCAAAGGACAGAGCCCTCTATCGCCGGATCGTTGAAGAGTCTCTCGAGATCGACATCGCTTATGATACAAATCTTGCCCCAACCATCTTAAGTCATGAAGAATACCGCCAGAATCGTGAATTTGGCACACCTTTTTACCGAAATGTCGAGAGAGAGGGGATTGCTATTTGACTGATGAGGCACGAGAAAGAAAAGCGCTCAGCTCGGCCCGGCTCAGGCGATCTCGACAGCATCTGAAATCAGCCGACGACCTTCTTCGAAACAACGACTACGCAGATTCCATTAGCCGATCTTATTATGCGATCTTCCAGGCGGCCAGAGCTCTACTGGCAATCGAAGGACTAGACAGCCGCAAACATTCCGGTGTAATCTCGCTCTTCAGTCGGCACTTCATCAAGCCGGGCAGATTGGATAAGCACTGGGGAGTTGTTTTGAAAGATGCGCGGCGATCCAGAGAAATGGCGGACTACACGGAAATCGCGGAATTTTCGCATCAGGACGCCGCCGAGCAGATCGCCGATGCAGAAGGTTTTATACAAGCAGTAGAACGTCTGATAACCACGCTCGTGTGATCCTATCAACTGCTCTTGAACTCAATTCCGGTTTTTC
>DATBEY010000423.1:0-7548 GCA_036558765.1 Binatia bacterium
GTTAAAGAATCCGCTCAAATTGGGCGGCAGCGCGCCCGGCTCCACGACGGATGATACCGCCAAAGTATTGAAGGAGGCGATCGGGCTGCCGATGAGGCTGATTACCGGCTATAAAGGCACGGCCGATATCCGCGTCGCCGTCGAATCCGGCGAGCTCGACGGATTGTGCGGTTTTTCTTGGGTCTCGGTGCGCTCCACCTGGCGCAAGGCGATCGAAGCCGGAGACGTGGTGATCGTGCTGCAAAGCGCGCCGAAGCCGCATCCGGAGCTGCCCAAAGTTCCGCTGTCGATTAGCTTTGCAAAATCGGAGGAGGCCAGGCAGTTGATGGAGGCCGGCATTCATGCGCCGAGCGCCATGACTTACGGCTACTCCCTGCCGCCCAATACACCGAAGGATCGGGTCCAAACACTTCGCGCGGCATTTTTACAAACAGTGAAAGACTCCGATTTTTTGAACGACGCCGGCAAAGCAAATTTGGAAGTGGCGCCCGCCTCGGGCGAAGAGATCGAGCAGTCGATTCAAAAACTCTTTAAAACCCCGCCCGCCGTGGTCGCCAAATTAAAAGAAGTGCTGAAATGAGCGAAATTCGAGGATCGAGGTTATAGTGAATGCTAATAATATTAATGACCTAACACTAATATTTCTTCCATTACTCAAAGAATCGCTTTGACCGACGGGCGCTCCTTCATGCGCTGAAGCCAGGCGCTAAGCCGCGGCAGGCCGGGCGTTGGCAGAGCTCCATAGGATTCCATCCGCAGAAAACGCGGCAAGACGTCGATGTCGGTGAGAGTCAGCGCGCCGAGAAAATAGTCCTTCTCGTCCAGCGCCGTTTCCAAATATTGCAGCAACTCTCTGAGACGTGCCCGTGTTTGTTCCAACGTAGCGGAGTTACGCTCTGCTTCCGGTTTGAGCATTTCGCCGCGCAGCGACCAGTAGGGTTCATGAATGTAGTTCAATGCGTAGTCCACAAGAATGCGTCCGCGCCCTCGCAAGTAGGGGTCCTTCGGCATCAGCGGCGGGTTCGGATATTTTTCATCCAGATATTCATTGAGGATGCAGGACTCGAACAAGACTTTGCCGTCTTCGACGAGAACCGGAATTTTTCCATACGGATTCAGCTGCAGAAACTCCGGTCGTTTCTGTTCTTTGTTGGCGAGCCGGATTCTCACGCCATTCCACTTTAGATTTTTTTCAGCCAGGGCAATTTTGACCCTGTCGCAGTTGGATGACGGCGTGTCGTGGTAAAGAGTGATTGCCATACTCGCCTCCGAAACCTGCGGCTTCTTTAACATCGCTTCCGGTGCGCTGCAAGATGTTCGGATGCGGAGGCCGTTCAGTTAATCTATGCCTGCACGATCGGCAAGCTTGCGCGCTTTCGGTGACTATTAACACACCTGTCCTCAGCTCTTGGAAGAGGTCAAACTCCTAACGCCCGGCTACGCGGGGTCAAAGTGAGTCGTTTTTTGCCAGCCGTTCAAAACGATGCCGCGACAGGTTATTGTTTATAGATGGCGCTGCAACACGCTCTTAACGAGTTGAACGAAGACTCCAAGCCAGAAAACAAAGAACAACCGGATGTGCGCGAGCTGGCGACGCTCCTTGAACCGTTCAATGTCCGTTCCGTCGCCTTGACCGGCATTTTCATTTTGGCGGTTTTTTTCACTTTGAAGGTGGCGAGCTCGTTCTTTATTCCCGTCGTGCTGGCGATTTTGCTAAATTTTGTCTTTGCTTCGACGATTCGAACATTGGGACGTTTGTGGATTCCCCCGCCACTCGGCGCGTTTCTTGTGCTGGGCTGTTTGATTGGCGGCGTTGCATTCGGTATTTACCAATTGGCCGGTCCCGCCCGCGCCTGGATGGCGAAACTGCCGGAGACGGCGCAACAGGTCGAGCGTAAATTCGGTAGCTTGAAGAAGTCTGTCCGGGAAGTCACCAAAGCGGGGCAGGAAGTCGATCGACTCACTAACTTAGACAACGAGAAGACCCAAAAGGTCGAAGTACGCAAGCCAAGCTTCGGTGAAACGCTGCTAGCGCCGACTCAGGATTTTATCATTGGGGCAGGCACGGTTTTAATCCTGCTGTTCTTTTTATTAGCGTCCGGCGACCTATTTTTGCGCAAGCTAGTCACTGTTTTACCGCGTTTTGAAGACAAAAAAACGGCGGTGGAGATCAGCCGTCAAATAGAGAGTGACATCTCGACCTATTTGTTCTCGATATGCCTGATCAATGCGTTTTTCGGCACGGCGATCGGAACCGCGATGTATTTTCTCGGGCTGCCGAATCCATTGTTATGGGGCGTTATGGCGGGACTGCTGCATTTCATTCCGTTCCTCGGGGCATTGGTTGGCATCAGCATTGTCACGTTGGTAGCGGCGATAACGCTCGACACTGTCGGAGCTATTCTTCTCGTCCCGGCTACCTATTTGGGCTTAAACCTTCTCGAGGAGTACGTGTGTGTTCCCCTCGTCATCGGTCGACGGCTCATGCTCAATCCGGTAGTTCTCTTCGTCTGGCTGATCTTTTGGGGCTGGTTGTGGAGCGTGCCCGGAGCACTGATGGCCGTCCCCTTGTTGGCGATTGTGAAAATCTTCTGCGATCATGTGAAGCCGCTCGCGGCGATCGCGGAGTTCATCGGCGATTGATTGCGTTCGTTCAGTCAGGTTCTGCGGCGGCTGACCAAAGCTACCGAACCGACGATCAGTCCGGCAGCCAACAAAACCCGCGCACTGATAACTTCCCTACCTAGTAAATGGCCGAGAAGAATCGCAACCAGCGGATTGACATACGAGTAAGTCGCGACCAGCGGAAGCGGGGCGGCGCGAAGCAACCACGCATAGGCGATAAACGCCAGGCTGCCGATTACGGTCAAATACGCCCAGGCGAGAGCGGAGCGCTCCGATACCATTGCAAAACTAAAGCGCTCGAATTCGCCGCTCATGAGAGCAACTAACGCTTGCACAGCTCCGCCGGCGAGCATCTCGATTCCGGTGGTGAGCAACGGCGAAGACGGCAAAACTGCGGTCTTGCCATAAACGGACCCCACCGCCCAGAACAAAGATGCCGCGAGCACGACCAGCGCACCGTAAAAATTTTCCGAACCGGCACCGTTCCGAGTCAAACCGACCAACACGAGCGCGCCGGTAAATCCCAGCAAGATTCCACACAGCGGTCTGATGCCCGGGCTACTGCCTCCCGGACGAATCGCATCGAGCAAAACCATCCAAAGCGGCACGGTGGCGACCAGCAGCGCGGACAAGCTCGAGGGAATGAACTGCGCCGCCCACACCACTCCGCCATTGCCGCAGACGAGCAGAAAAACGCCGATGATCGCCGCATTACGCAATTGCACCGAACTCGGTTTTGCATCGCCGGCGAGTCGACGGAAAAACACCAAGAATGCGCCGGAAATAACGAAACGGGCCGCCGCGGAAAGAAACGGCGGCATAGTCTCGACGGTAAAGCGAATCGCAAGATAGGTCGATCCCCAGATCAGATAAACCGCGGCCAGCGCCAGCCAAACTCGCGATGCGGAGGCGCGTTGTGTATCGGAGGCGGCGATTGGGTTCAAGACAAGGTGGTTTCGAACTGCCTTATTGGAGACTAGACATGCAAGAAGAGTGGCCGCCCGGCTGGAGCTAATTTTGCGCCATGCCTTTTTTCTTGAGCTCCTCCATGGCCGTGGAGGTTTTGGCGATCGGCGCGACGCCCATGCCGTTTAGGACATTCGGCGCTTTGGTGAATTGGCAGTCATCATACGGAACGATTTCGATGCGGTTGCCCCAGGGATCGAGAATGTTCAGCCGATCATTGATGCTCTTGATGCCGTGGCGTGCCATCGCTTTGCGCACCGCCTCACGGTCGTCTACGACCAGGCCAAAATGGCGCTTGGTGTCCGGCACCTGTGTTCTCCCGAGCGTTAGCTGAATGAATTGATCGCCGAGATCGATGAACGCATTATGATCGCTCCGACCGCGCAACGTGAACTCGAAAAGATCTCCGTAGAACGCCAGAGCCCGGTCCAAATCATCGACTTCCAAAACCACGTGGTTGATGCCTAAAGGGCGCGCTCTGGTTTGCTGATCGCTCATTTCTTTTCTCCCTTGACATTCTCGAGTGCCTGCTGAAGAGTCTTCATGTGGTTCGTCAGATGGCGTACCATCGCACTTTCTGCTAGCTGCGAATTTTTCTTTAAAAACGCATCCAAGATCTGATCGTGTTCGCGCATCGAATAATCGAGGCGTTCGGGCAAACGGAGCGCCAGAATGCGGGTCTTCTGAATGTCTTGGCGGAGCTGATCGATGAGCCGGTAGAGCCGCTCATTGCGCGCAATATCTGCAATCGCGCGATGAAATTTGTTGTTAGCTCTGAAGTATTGCATCAGATCGCGTTTCTGGCTGGCCTCTTTCAGCGAGTGATGCAGCTGAGTCAAATGTTGCACCTCTTCGGGGCGCGCGCGCTCCACCGCCAGCCGCGCGGCCAATCCTTCGAGAACGCCGGCGATCGCATAGTGATCTTCGATCTCCTGGTTGGTCGGCTTGCTGACGATCGCTTGATTATCGGGCTGAAAAGTAACGTAGCCCTGAGCTTCGAGCTTGCGCAACACTTCCCGCACCGCAAATGCTTCCACCTTGAAAGAAGCCGCCAATTTCGCTTCGAGCAACCGCTCGCCGGGTTGGAGCTTACCCGAAACAATGGCGTCCTGCAGTTGTTCGAAGAGAAGCTTCGTCAGAGATCTAAATTTTTTTTCGGCTCGGCTGGAGCGGTGTCCAATGATCACTCCCTATCTCCTACTTGCTCTGTTGCGAGAGTTCCGCCGCGACCTTACGGCGCAAGAACTTGGTGAAAGCTTCCTGCACTCTTTGCAGGTGACTCTTCACCGTAAAAAGGTACAACCCGTCGATTCGCCTGAGATAAACTTCTCGGCCGATTTTCAACCCGGCATCGTTTTCCTCGCCCTGCGCCATGATCAGCCGGCCGGCCGTCGTTCTGACCAGCGCGAGCGCAAGGGGAGGAAGAAAACCGTCCGGCGTCACATGCACGATCGTAAACGTTTCAATCACGCCCTCGTCCGACAAACAAGCCGGCGAAGCCGCGCGCAATGGCTTATTCGCCAAAGCTGCAGCTCCCTGCCAAGAGTTCTGAACCATCGGCGCACCGGCGCGTTCAAGAACAGTCACGAAGTTATTGGTTCCTAGACCGCCGGTGCTCTGCGTCAAGCCCCGTTTGAACTCGCGGCGCCACGGCCTCTCGCCGCGAAGCGTTTTAGTGACTTCCACCACCTGCGCCAGTCCGCTCGCGCCAACAGGATGGCCACGCGCCTTGAGACCGCCGGAAAGATTGATCGGCAAAGCGCCCTCGATCGTGGTTTTCCCGTCGAGCGCAGCGTCGCCGCCTTTCCCGGGAGGAAAAAATCCGAGATCCTCGGTGCTGATGATTTCGAAGGGAGTAAAGGCGTCATGGACTTCGGCAAAGTCGATTCCCTGCGGTCCCGTGTTCGCCATGGCGTAAGCGCGTGCGGCTGCGATCTGCGTCGACGGGAAAGACGTGAACACTTCGCGATCCTGAAGGCTCAAAACTCCTGTGCCGTGACCGACGCCCGAGAGGCGCACGTCGCTTGGTTCACGCGTCAGCACGAGGGCGGCCGCTCCATCGGTAATCGGCGCGCAGTCATAGAGCCGCAAGGGCGTGGCGACCAACTTGCTGCCGAAGTATGTCTCGCGCGAGATCGCGCGCTGAAACTGCGCCGAAGGGTTTTTCGTTCCGTTGCCGTGGTTTTTGAGCGCAATGCTACAGAGCATATTTTCCAGGCGTGCTTCCGACAGGTGAAACTTTTGTCGATACTTTTCAGTAATCATAGCCGCCAGCGCCGGCATGGTTGCGCCGCACAGGCGCTCGCGTGGATCAATGACTTCCGCCAGAATGCGCGTCGTCGCGCTTGTGCTGAGATGGGTCATTTTTTCGCCGGCCAGGACTAACACGCGCCGGTAATATCCCGACGCGATGGCCTGAAATCCCGCCATGAGCGCCGCGGCGCCTGCGGAAGATGCGGTTTCAACCCGCATCGCCGGCACACCAGTCAAACCCACCGCATCGGCGATCAACGAGGCGATATTGCTGTCGCCGGTAAATTCCTCGGGATTCATAACCCCGATGTAGAGTGCGTCGACTTCGTCGGTATCGGCAAGCGCCAGCTGCGCGGCTTCAGAAAAAATCTCCCCGAGCGAGCGCGCATCTTTGCCAAATCGTGTCAAGCCGAAGCCAGCGACGTAAACGGATTGCATAGGGCAATTCTAACGTCGTACGGCAAGGTTGCAAGATGACAGAAATTACCGTTCAAACCTGACGAAACCAGTCCATCTCGGTTTGCCACCGGCAACACGATTGTGCCCATTCGACGCTCACTAACGAAACGGCACACGCGAGGAAAAGGTTGCGCGCAGAAAAAGTTTTTGTGAATAAAATTCGGCGACTTGATCCGCTGCGCTTAAAATCAACGTGGCTTGATTACTGTGGTGCGGCGTCCTCTGGCCGAAATGGTGTCCAACCGTCGGTCCAATCGAAAGCTTCCAATCCGATAAATCGCTTTTTGTAGTCGTAGGCGAAGGGCTCGCGATAGGCATAGCCAGGATAGTAGTAACGACAACCGCACCGCAACGAAAATTCGATCGACTGGAGCATCATGAAAATCCCTAAGCTTCTTTTAAGCTCGGCCGGATCGAACATGGCATATACGGCTGAAGTCGCTTGTGCACCGACGTCGAGAAACGTGACGCCCCTCAGCTGCGCGCCCAAATAAACGCAGAGCTCCAAATTGACGCAGGGAATCGATCCGGGAATGGTCGACAGGAAATTGAAGAGCGAAGTCGGGACATTTTCAGCGAAGCGAAGGCGGTGTTTTTCGAACAGCGCTTCTTTTTCGCTATCCACGAACGAAGGCCGCACGATCACTCGCGCGTCGCGGTTCTTTGCCTGAACTCGTCTTTGGCTTCGCGTAGGGCGGAACCGGGCGAGGTCAATGCGGAGAGGAAGAACCGTGAATATTCGGCCGCCGTGGACGGCTTTAGGATAACGCATGAACACGATGCCGAAATGACGCCAGCCTTCGGCCCAGAGTCGATCCATCTGGGCGGGCGATGCGCTCCAGCAGAGAAAACTTTCATCTTCGCTGGATGGAGTCATAGTTCAGGGGGGAAAATTTCACCTCTGGGTTTACCAGCCGGAGAGCGCCGGCCGAGACATGGAACGACACTTTGCCGCGGCGTGAGGGATCTCGCCGTCGAGCCGGCTCGCAAGGTCCGCTTTCCCTAGGTGCGGCGCCGCGCGCTGGTGACGACTCTTCGACCCGTACTTGTCTGTTATGAGCGACAAAGAAAGGAAAGTGGTGCGTGACACTTCAGCGATTAAGCACCGAACCGGGACGAGCTATTTCGAGTTTGCAAAATTGCATCGGCAGACGCTCATTACACTTGACCGGCTCTGCCGTTGAGTAAAGCTCGACCCGCGGGCGTAAGCGTTATTTCCGGATCTTGTCGGGTCTCCGAGCGCTG
>DATBEY010000424.1:0-4257 GCA_036558765.1 Binatia bacterium
CGGGTTTCCACCGCTGCGTAATCGCCGTCCCGCCGCTCTCCGGTGAAAACAACTTTTTGATTCTCATAGGCTTTGATCTGGTCGAGATAATTCTGTTTTAACAGCTTGGTAAAGGCCTCCACGAACTGTTGGCGTTCTGTATCGGTGAGATTGCGCCAATGCAACCCCAGAGATCGTTGCGCCATATCCGGAAAATTGAACCGCCGTCCTATCACACGCTCGAGCTGCTCGTCCTCGGATGGCGGATGTTCCCGAAGGATCCTGAGCACGTCGTCTACGGTTGCTTTGACCTGCTCCGTTGGCGTTCCATCGGTGAGCTGGGCTGATCCGGCTGCAAGCAGCAAGAGGGGTAGCAGTATGATTTTAAGCATAACGAAATCTTTGCGCGATTCGCCCTTCGCCACAATGACCATTCGAAACATTCGCGTCGATTCCGATCTGGATCCTGCGCCTACCACAACGTGGTATTCCAGTTGCATCGAGCCATACTCGATCGCTGTGTGAGTCACAGATGAGTGTCGCAAAGGGCATTTTATTAGGTTGCGAAATTCTGATTGTCGTCTTCTTTCTTGACATGATGAGATGAGCGATATTATCCGTTTAGTCGGCGAGAATCGGGCCGTTGAGATTCTCGGGGTGAAGCTGGTCGGCTTCAACGCTGAAAACGCCAAAAAGCTCGTTTTCACGGTCGTTCTCGTTTTGGTCATCCTTCTTATCGCGCGCGGGCTCAATTTTTTCCTGCGCAGGGTCTTACGCGGCAGCGATCACGAACGCCTTCAGTTTTGGTCCCGCCAAGCGGTCCACCTCATAACCGCCGTACTGTTGATCCTGGGAATTCTCTCGACCTGGTTCGACGATCCGACGCGGCTCGCTACGGCCATGGGACTCGTGTCGGCGGGCTTGGCCTTTGCTCTTCAGAAAGTGGTAACCGCAATCGCGGGTTATTTCGTAATTTTGCGCGGCCGGACCTTCAACGTGGGCGATCGAATCACAATGGGCGGCGTGCGCGGTGACGTGATCGGCCTCGGTTTTATGCAGACGACCATCATGGAAATGGGTCAACCGCCGCCGGTGCAAAGCGCCGAGCCGGCGATGTGGGTGCAAAGCCGCCAATACACGGGTCGCATCGTGACCGTAAGCAACGACAAGATCTTCGACCAGCCGGTTTACAACTACACGCGCGATTTTCCCTATCTCTGGGAAGAGATCAGCTTGCCGATCTCGTATCGCGCCGATCGCGACCGCGCTGAAACCATTTTACTGCAGGCCGCCGCCCACCACACCGTGGCGATCGCACAGCTGAGCGAAGAGGCTCTGCGCGAGATGCAGCGGCGTTATTTCGTCAAACCGAGCGAGATGGAGCCGAAAGTGTATTATCGAATGACGGATAATTGGCTCGAGCTCACCGTGCGTTTTATCGTCGAAGATCACGGGATCCGTAGGGTCAAAGACGCGATGAGCCGGGAGATCCTGCCGGCCTTGGAAAAAGCGGGCATCGGCATCGCTTCCGCGACATTCGAAATTGTCGGTCTACCGCCTCTGCGCTTTCACGATGATGCCGCGGCCAAGCTCTCCAATTCGGCAACTGGCCAGAACAATGCGGCTAACTGACGAAATATTCTCGCTGCCGTAATTCGATGATCTCGAGTATACCGTACTGGATGGCCGCCGGCTTCTGGGGCTTCGTCGCCGGTTCCGCGCTTCTGCTCGGTGCCGCTCTGGGATTTTTCGCCAGTGTCCCCCGACAACTGATTGCGTTGGTCATGGCGTTCGGCAGTGGTGTGCTCATCTCTGCCCTGTCGTTCGATCTTATGGACGAGGCTTACAGGCGCGGCGGCTTCGATTCCGCTGCGCTTGGATTTATCGCCGGAGCAGCGCTCTACACCGTAGCCAACTGGTATTTGGCCCGACGCGGCGCCAAACACCGCAAGCGCTCAGGAAATCAGCAGCCCTCGGAATCTGAGCAGAGCGGCAGCGGGCTGGCGATCGCGCTCGGAGCTTTGCTGGACGGCATCCCTGAGTCGATCGTCATTGGGGTAAGCATGATTGCTGGAGGCGCGGTCAGTTTTGTTGCAGTAATCGCGATTTTCTTATCGAACTTGCCCGAGGGCCTATCGAGCTCTGCAGGAATGAAAAAGGCCGGCCGGTCAGCCCGTTATGTTTTCGGAATTTGGATCGGCATCGCTCTAATCTCTGGGCTTGCGGCACTTTTGGGCTACGCGGTCTTCAGCAAATTTTCCCCTGACGTGATCGCCGCAACTACCGCGGTAGCGGCGGGAGCGATACTTGCGATGCTCGCGGATACGATGATTCCCGAAGCGTTCGAAGCCGCCCACGACTTTGCCGGCCTGATCACCGTGATCGGGTTTCTCGCTGCGTTCGTCCTGTCAAAGCTGAGCGCATGAGGGTCGGGAAATCACGGGGCCGGCACCGCTTATGGTTGTAAGTCACGCTCTTGGTCTACTCGTCAATCGACTTGCAACTGGCGGCTGCTGCGCCGTTTGCTGCTCTCCGGTTTTGAGTAAAAACCAGCCGCCGATGAGCATTGCCGCGCCCCAGATCAAAAAGCCCATATCCCAATAGATCCAGTATTCACGAGCCACCGTTTCGTTGACATGGTGGATCCCGAGGATTTCATGATCGATGATTCCTTCCACCAGGTTGAAAATGCCGAAGCCCATCAGCAGGGTTCCGACGAGCAACTTGCCCGACCATCGGACATGCGTCCGATGGGCATTTTTCCAGAGAATGATCAGGCCAATCAACACGAAAATGTAGGTAGTGATATGAAACAGCCCATCCCACAGCGTGTTCACCTCGAGATTGTGTAAGCTCGTCAGAGGATAGCCGTCGCTTGTCAGCATGTGGTGCCACTGGAGCACTTGATGAAGAATGATGCCGTCAAAAAATCCCCCAATGCCTAAACCGAAAAAAATGCCGGCGGAGATTGGAAAACCTCGAGTTCTTTCAGGGTCCATAATCCCTCCATGTTGTAATTGCCTGTGCAAATTACTCTCCAGTCTCATTTTCAATGCTCGGCATATACAAACGGAATGATGAGGATCAATAGTGGTACGAGTCTTGCGCCCGGTCCTCACTAGCACATTTTGAAAGGACCAAATCATGGCTGAAGCTATCAATCGGGATGAGCTCCAAAACCTTGCTCACAATGGCGCCCAGGTCGTCGAGGTGCTTGGCGCGAAAGAATACGAGCATGCCCATATTGCCGGCGCGATCAATCTTCCGCTGGCCAAACTGAATCGCGAGAGCGCCTCCGTGCTCATCCGGGACCGCATGGTGATTGTCTATTGTTACGATTATCAGTGAGACATGAGCCGCCGGGCCGCGGCGCGGCTCGAGAGCTTTGGCTTGGAGAACATTTGCGTTTACGTGGCGGGAAAACAAGACTGGCTCGCTTTCGATCTGCCGTTCGACGGAAAACTCGCCGAGAGTCGCACCGCCGGCAGTTCAGCAATCAAGGACATCCCCGTATGTGCTCCTCTCGAAAAAATCTCAGAAGTGCGCCGCCGCGCCGAACAAGCCGGTTGGCACGAATGCGTCGTCGTAAACGACAACCGGGTGGTGCTCGGACTGTTGGAAAAAGCAGCGTGGCACGCCCGTGACGAACTGACGGTGGAAGAAGTAATGGATCCGGCGCCGCTCACTTTGCGTCCGCATTTTCCGTGGGAATCCGTGGTTCAGAAGATGAATTCACAAAAAACTGCCGTCGCGTTGGTCACCAGACCGGACGGCAAATTGATCGGATTACTGAGGCAGACCGAAACAAAAAGGCCGCTATCCAAAAACTTCTGAAATTTCTGGATTCCGGGTCGCGCTAGCTATCGCCAGCTTGCCCGGAATGACGTTCGAATTATGTTGCGAACTTCGGTGCCAGTACACTAGCTGGCCGGTTGTGCGAGCACTGGAGCATTAACAGATGCGCGGTAACTGTTCACCAAACAGCACGTCGACCACGCGCGTGCACATTCTTGAATGCGGTTGAAGAAGTGAGGCGACTTGATGCGCACCTTTAAATAACACATCCAACGAAGCGGCAACCGCCCGTTGTCGGTACGCCAATCTGGTATTCTAAATATGGAGGAGGCTCATATGTTTAAACCAGCTATTGTTGCGCTGACGATCTTTGTTTGCAGTTCAGTTGGCATCACGGCTTGCCAATATAAAACCGATCAAGCTCAGAATAATAATGCCTCAAGCAATTCAAACAACTCGTATTCTCCTGATCGAACGCCGAGC
>DATBEY010000425.1:0-3338 GCA_036558765.1 Binatia bacterium
TGACGAGCGATTGAAACCAATTCTGTTCTTCAGTCTAGTCTTCTTCAAAATACGCGCCGGTATTGGATTTAATTTCGTCCCCTTTAACAAAGGGAATTGAAGGGGGATTTGCTTCGCGACGTAGCATGAGCGAGCACCTCAGAAAGTCTCTCTACCCCCTCTTTTTTAAAGAGCCGTTAGTTCGCGACTGGATGGAGGAAAACAATTCGACGTAAACTTGAGCGAACTCTGATACGCGACGCTAGCGGGGATTGAAATCGCTTAAAACCAAATCAATCACCGTGAGCTTGCGTTCGGCTTCATGCCTGAGAGCATTTTCCACGGCAGGTTTAATCTGCCCCGGCTCGTTGACACGATAACCGTAACCCCCGTGCGCTTTGCCATAGAACTGGTAATCGGGTCTGGGCGCGATGTTGGCGCCAAAATGAACGCCGGTTTGTTTCGCCGCACCGGCGGGGAAATATTTGATCAAGCTGGTCTCCATCGATAGATAACGTCCGTTGTTGAACACCACTGCATGGATCGGCAAGCCGTATTCCTCCGCGACACCTAAACATGATGGCACCGCATTATAGTGAAATGCGCCATCACCGATCAGCGCAAATACGGGACGATCCGGCAACGCAAGCTTCACTCCCAGCGCATAACCGAGACCGACGCCCAGGCCGCCGGTGATCCTCGCGAAGTAGGATTGCGAGCTCCCTCGCGGGATCGTTTCCTGGATCAAGTTGCGATAGACGGTGGTCTCTTCGGAGATCACCGCGTTTTCCGGCAGCGCTTCACCGAGAACATGGCAAGCCCAGCGCGGATCGATCGGCGTCTCGTTGGCGTGCTTTCGCGCCTCGTCTGCCAATTGGGTAAAATAGCTCCCATGGCGCTGGCGCACGTTTTCCAGGCGCTCTTCGTAAGCTCCCCGATTGGCGGCTACGTGCTCGGACGATCTGGCCTTGTTGAGAAGTTTTTCCAACGTCGATGCCGGCGGCGCGACCAAGGCGAGATCGACATTGTAGCCCCAGTAAGGCAGGCGCGAGTTGGGATACTCGTCGGCAATGGAAATGATTTTCGCGTTCTTCGGAGTCTTGCTGGCCGGATACCAAGGCGTGACGGCGTCCACCATCAAAATCAAATCCGCCGCATCGACAAATTTGGGATCGTGATGCAAATAGAGCGGATGACTGCGCGGAAAGTTCATGAAAGCCGGACGATAGGTTTCCATCACCGGAATGGAGAACAGCTCGCAGAGCTCGATGAAACGGTCGAAAGCGCGCGCATCGCCGCCGACATGTTCCGTGAGCGCCACAGGGTTTCTGGCGGCGGCGATGAGGCTCAAGGCCTTATCGATGGCGCCGTCGTTCACCTCGTGCGCGCGAACGACCTCGTTGGGCTTGCCGTGATCGACGAAGCTGACCTCCTCCATCATGCATTCGAAAGGAATGCCGATCAGCACGGGCCCGGCGGGCGGCTCGGTGGCAATCCGCACGGCGCGCTCGATAGTCGAACCGAGCACTTCGGCCGAGGAAATGCGATCGGCCCATTTCACACAGCTTCGCAGCAAGTCCGGCGAGCCGCCGAGATCGGTTAAATCGTGCAACCACTGACCGCCCGGATCGGCGACTTTGGTGTTCTCGCCGTAGGCGGCAATCTCGCCGCTGAGAATCACCATGGGCGTGCGCTCGTGCAGCGCGGCGCGTAAAGTCATCGCGGCATTGAGCGGTCCGGCGGTGGCGTGCAGCATCACCACCTGAGGGCGATGGGTGACTTTGGTGTAGCCGGACGCCATGGCAACGGCCACGGCTTCATGACGGCAGTTAATATACTTCGGTTGCTGAGCGCCGCGTGCCGCCGCTTCGGCGAGGGCTTCCCACACCGGCGGCCACTCCGACCCCGGTGAGGACAGGATGAATTCGACGCCGCTGCGTTCGATCGCTTTGAGCATTGCTTGTCCGCCATGCATGGGCATTCTCCTTTTGGATTTTCTCAGAGCTGATTCATACACTAGGAGTGATTCATGAGCTTACGCTCGCCTACAGAGAATGAAAATGGAGAGCATGTCTTCGACCTAACCACAGTCCGTCATTCCCGCACGCTTTTAGCGGGAATCCAGGCGAAATCCGGACTGGACCCCCGATTAAAACATTCGGGGGTGACGATTGTGGGACTCGCATTTCCCGACCCCGCAATTTTGGCAAGGAGACACAAAGGGGCACGAAGTTTGATGGGCGCTCCGCGCACCGTTCGTAGCCCGGATGCAGAACGAGCGAACCCGGATTTCACTAGCTTCGTGTGCTTCGCCTCCTTCGTGGTTAAAACTATTTTGTCACGACATCATCGCGGCACACGTTTTCTCATTTCGGCCATAAATCCGCTCGCTTCCAAATTCTGCGTCACGGAAGTGATCATCACCTGATCGAGGTCGACTTCTTGAACTTTGGGATTAATACGAGCGACCAAGCGGCGGACCGTCTTCCATGCGTCGAGGTTCAGACCCACTTCGACGTTCGGCATCTGGAGTTGAGCGACGCGAGCCGCCGCCTCGCCGTCTTCCTCTTTGCTGAGACGAAGGTTTTTTTTGAGCACCGCCGCGACGTCACGTTTGTTGCCAGGCTCGAGAATGTAAATCAACGACTCGATCAATCCTTTTACGAGCGCCGTCATCGTTTCGGTATGGACGATGGGCGAGTCCTTCAAGGAACACATCACGGTCGCCTGATAAACCAGCTTCAAACCTCCTGCATCGGCCAAGGAGCGGGCGCCGGAGCGCTTGGCAATTTCACCATAGCTGTACGGCAGCACCGCGGCGTCGATGTTGCCCGAGACAATGGCTTGGGTCTGTGTGCCGGTATCGCCGATAATGCGTACGTTGAGCTTATATTTGTCCGGATCGAGACCGAGCGCGTCGAGGGCCACCATCGTCGATAGCCAAGCGCCGCCGCCGATGCTTTGAACGCCGAAAGTCTTGCCGCGCAAATCTTCAATCGATTCGATGCCTCTTCTAGCGATCAGCTCGCGCGGCAGCTTGTTATTGCCGGCGGCAAAACAACCAAGTTTCATGCCCGCCGCGGACGAACTGACAGCGCTGCTCGGAGCTGCCCAAACGAGAGCGGCGCCACCGGTTGCGAGCGTCGTCATCATGATTTGACCGCTCCGGGTCTGCAAGACCGCGACATCGACGCCGTATTTGCGAAACAGCCCGCGTTCGATGCCGATCCATAGCGGCGCCATGGTTTCATTGAACCCGCCATAGGCGATTAGGAGCGGGCCGGCGGCGGACGCCGTCGATTGCAGAAAAGTCAACCCGATGAGAATGCTCGCAAGGATTCCCCGTTGGAAAATCGCCG